>CAIWKU010000055.1 GCA_903913355.1 uncultured Bacteroidota bacterium
ATATACTGCTTATAAATCCAATGCAAGTTTCATTAAAACAATACGACCATTTGGGAATCTGGCTTATTCAAATTTTAAATATGTAGGATATAGCTTTCAAACACTCAATGCTGCAAGAACCGCTGCGGTAATAGCCAATTACGATGGAAATGCAGTGGCAGGGGTTTCACCTGTTACCGCCAATATCGGGATCGATATAGATACCAAACCCGGTATCTATGCCAATGCAGTATATGCTTACAAAGATGCGATGCCCATTACTTCAGACGGACTTAACAAAACCAGTAGTTATGCCTTACTGAATGCAAAAGCAGGTTTCCGCAAAAGCTTTTCCAAAAATATAGATATAGATATTTTCTTCGGGATCAATAATATTGGCGGAGTACAATATGCGAATATGGTGTTTGTGAACCAGGTACCCGATGTATACCTGGCGGGTCCTTCCAAAGCCAATTATTTTGGTGGTATCAATTTTAAATATAACTTATAATCTGTAAAGGTAATTCAAATGGATTGCCTTTACTTTTAATTCATCAATATGAAAAAAATCTCCATTCTTATTTTCGGTATTTCCCTGCTTACTGGATGCGGACGTTTTGGAAAAAAAGAAACAGATGCCACAAAAGATATCAGAATTGTTAGTGTTTCCAAACACCTGACTGAAATGTTGTTTGCCATCGGTAAAGGACATGATATTGTTGGTAGAGACCTTACCAGCAATTACCCGGATAGCGCCAAACTGCTTACTACAGTAGGGTATCACCGTGCATTAAATGCGGAAGGAATTATTGCCATGAATCCGGATCTCGTGATTCATAGTAATGATGTAGGCCCCGCCAACGTAATGCCACAGGTAGAAAAAGCCGGTTTGAAGATCAAAGTATTTGGAGGAGCGAACACATTTGACAGTGCCAAAATATTATTGGCAGATCTCGGAAAATATTTTGGTGCAGAAGCCCGTGCTGACTCAGTGATCAAGAAAATGGATGCCGATATGCAGTTGGTATTAGCTGCGCAAAAGGAAATCAAAGACAGCCCCACTGTAATGATCATTCAATACGGTCAGGCCAATAATAACTATTTTGTTATGAGTGGCCGAAAAGGACCCGGCGATAAAATGATTGCACTTGCCGGTGGACGGGTAGCTGCCTATGATGCCAAAGGCGCAAGACAATTAAGTGCCGAAGCCGTGGCACAGGCGAACCCGGATATTATTATTGCAACAGATTTTGGATTTGATAAAATTGGGGGAGCAGAAAACTTTAAATCATTACCGGGCGTAGGCTTAACCAATGCGGCTAAGAATAACCGGATTTATCGTTTTGAAGAACATGATATTGTTTATTTCGGGCCAAGAACAGGAGAAAATATTTTAAAATTGATGCAATTGCTTCATCCCGATTTTCATGCTGAGAAAAAGTAAATATCTCTTCCCGGTCTTATGTATTCTTTTGCTGGTAGTGGTTATCACTGCTATCGCATTAGGTGCAGTTTCCATTACCCTGGATGATATGTTTAAAGCCATCAATAATTGGATACATCACAAAGAACCGGGAAATATTTACCAGGCAGTATTCTTACAAATACGGCTACCCAGAATATTGTTATGTATGATTACCGGGGCCATCCTGGCGGTTTCCGGTGTATTGATGCAGGGACTGTTTCGCAATCCGATTGTTGAACCCGGTTTGCTGGGTACCAGTGCGGGTGCGGCTTTTGGCGCTTCACTTGTATTTGTGCTATCGGGCAGTATGAATAAAAACCTCGTTCATTTTACCGGTCCTTTGCTGGTACCCATTTTTGCATTTGCCGGTGGATTATTGGCTACAGCTGTTGTATATACTTTATCAAAAGGAACCAGTCGCGTTGCGGTAACCACACTTTTATTAATTGGTATTGCGGTCAATGCCGTGGGTTTAAGTGGAACAGGGTTTATGAGTTATATTGCCCGCGACCCACAGGCAAGAAGTATTACTTTCTGGAACCTGGGTACATTTTCAGGGGCCACCTGGCTACAGGTATGGATCACAGGTAGTGTAGCGGCATTCGTTTTTATCCTATCCCTTAGATATGCCAAACAATTAAACACCCTTGTATTGGGCGAAGACGAAGCGCAATATGCAGGTGTTGATACAGAAAAACTGAAACGGAGAATCATGATCCTGAATACGGCCATGGTATCTGTTGCAACGGCTTTTGTAGGGGTCATCAGTTTTATGGGGCTGATTATTCCACATGTAATGCGTTTACTGGTGGGTAGTGATCATAAAAAACTGATTCCTGCTTCCATGATAGCCGGTGCTATTTTATTAACCCTGGCAGATATGGGCGCAAGGCTCCTGCTTGCTCCGGCTGAAGTACCCATCGGTATTATTACATCCCTTGTTGGAGCCCCCATTTTTGTGATCCTGCTTAAAAGAACACATATCCTGTATTCAAAAGGAGGTGGCAATGATTGAGGTACAACATGTTTCATTTGCAGTTAATAAAAAAATACTGGTTAATGAAGTCTCCCTATTTGTGGAGCCCGGAGAATTTGTTGTGATCATGGGTCCCAATGGTGCGGGTAAGTCTACCTTATTAAAAATGATGTCCGGGGCATTACTGCCTACCAAAGGAAAAATATTATTGAAAGGAAAGGATCTAGCAACGTATAAAACGGATCAGCTCGCAAAACAAAGAGCGGTATTATCGCAGCATTATGAAATTAGCTTCCCCTTATCGGCCCGTGAAATTGTGATGATGGGAAGGTATCCTTATTTTAATAGCTTTCCCAGAGCAGAAGATGAAGCCATTGTTACCAACAGAATGGAAAGAATGCAGGTAAATGATCTGGCGGATCGATCATACCAGACTTTATCAGGCGGGGAAGCACAAAAAGTACAAATGAGCCGGGTACTGGCGCAGATAGGCGATACCAGTGAAAATGAACAAAAATTATTATTGCTGGATGAGCCAGTATCTCATCTCGATGTAAAATACCAGCACCAGTTATTAGCTGTTGCGAAAGAATGCTGCAAAAAACAAGTTGCCGTGATTGCCGTATTACATGATATTAACCTGGCAATAAAATATGCAGACCGGATTCTATTCATGAAACAGGCTTCTGTAATCAAAAACCTGGCAAAGCATGAACCCCTTACCAGCGAATTACTGGAATCAATTTTTGATATAAAATGCAGGATCATTAATCTGCCGGAAGGAGGGAAGTTTGTTGTTTTTTAATCAGCCGCAAATCAATTTAATTGAATCTAATATAACATTCGATTGAAAAGAAAATCATAGATCCCGCTAAATCCCCATTATACTATTCCCAATCTTTCTAATGCACTGATAATTTCTTTCTCTATAATCTGATCATCTACGGGTTTGGGTTCAAATGTTGTACCGGTTACTTTTTCAAACAGCTCAATATATCTTTTACTGATCGTATCAATCCATTCATCACTCATTTCGGGAACTACCTGTCCTTCTTTCCCCATAAAATGATTTGCTATCAGCCATTCGCGTACAAATTCTTTACTCAGCTGTTTTTGTTTTTCACCCGATGCCTGTCTTTCAGCAAAACCATCTGCATAAAAATATCGGGAAGAATCCGGTGTATGTATTTCATCCATCAGGTAAATCGTATCCCCGATCTTACCAAATTCATATTTGGTATCGGCCAGTATCAAACCCTGTTTCGCGGCAATCTCTTTTCCACGGGCAAATAATTGCAGGGTATACTTTTCCAGAATCTGCCATTCAGCTTCTGTTACCAGCCCCGTGGCGATAATATCTTCTTTCGATATATCCTCATCATGCCCCTCGGCAGCTTTTGTGGAAGGGGTAATTATGGGTTCAGGAAAAAAATCATTTTCATGCAATCCATCAGGCATTTGCACACCGCATAATTCTCTTTTGCCTGATTGATAAGTACGCCAGGCATGCCCTACCACATTGCCCCTGACCACCATTTCAATTTTGAAAGGAATACAGCGTTTTCCGATAGATACATTGGGGGCGGGTACGGTAACCAGCCAGTTGGGACAAATATCAGCCGTAGCTTCCAGCATAAAAGCGGCGATCTGGTTAAGTACCTGTCCTTTATAAGGGATGGGCCTGGGCAGAATCACATCAAAAGCAGAAATACGGTTACTGGCTACCATTACGAGCCAGTCGTTTTGAATACTATACACATCTCTTACCTTACCATGGTAGAGATTTGTCTGAAAAGGCAATTGCAAAAATGACATGGTTCAAAAATAGATAGGTCATTGATAAATAATGAGTAAGAAAAGATTTTTTTCCTAACAAGCTATCCCTGTTTGTGCACAAATTAAATTTTCCCGGAATACTAACAAATGGTATTTTTATTAACAATTCATGCTAAAACTTGCCTATATGAGACGATTATTAACCCATTTCGGATGCCTGGTTATTGGAACTGCCCTAAGCATATCCTCCATGGCCCAGCTTTCCAGTACAATTTCGGGCACTGTTAAAAACGGTAAATCCAAGGAAGCCATTTCCGCCGTTTCTGTTACAATTAAAGGAAGTAATGCCGGAACTTTTACAGACGACAAGGGTAATTTTAGATTTACCACTGTTCAGAAGCTGCCGGTAACACTTGTGATTTCCTCTGTGGGCTATACCAGTAGGGAAGTAGTTATCAAAAACAATAATGAAACAGTAGCCATTGATATTGAGCCCTCTTTCATATTAGGTGATGAAGTGGTGGTAGCCGCTTCAAGGGTACCGGAGCGTATTCTCGAATCGCCGGTATCTATTGAAAGAATCAGTTTAAATGCCATCCGTAATACCCCTTCCAATAACTATTACGATATGATCACCAACCTGAAAGGGGTGGATGTAATAGCGGCTTCTTTAACCTTCCGCAGTGTAGGAACCCGTGGATTCAACAGCAGTGGTAATACCCGTTTGAATCAATTGGTGGATGGAATGGATAACCAGGCACCCGGACTGAACTTTTCAGTGGGTAGTGTGATAGGCCTTACTGAATTGGACGTGGAAAATATCGAACTATTGCCTGGTGCTTCTTCTGCTTTATATGGCTCAGGTGGTATGAATGGTACGGTGCTGATCAACAGTAAAAACCCATTCAAATACCAGGGCTTTAGTTTTCAGATAAAACAAGGAGTAAAGGATATTGATGGCTCACAACGTGCTGCTTCTTCTTATTATGACTGGAGTTTGCGTTGGGGATTGAAAGTATCTGAAAAATTTGCCTTTAAAGTAGGTGCCCAGTTTGTGCAGGCACAGGATTGGCTGGCTACCCAAACCTCTAATTATTCCAGGTCAACCGGAACCCCCAATGGACAAGCCATTCCCGGTACCCGTCAATCAGATCCTGCTTATGATGGGGTCAATGTATATGGTGATGAAACCAATGCCAATTTAGGATCTACCGCCAGTGGGGTTATCGCTTCTACAGGATTACCCGCTGCCACCATTGCCGCATTTAACGGGTTTCTTGCCGCTAACCCCGGTGCTAAACTTGCCGATTTTAATAATTTTCTGACTGCAGCAGGTGCCGGTGCCCTGGTAGCTGCCGGTGCTTCTCCATTTATTTATGGGGCCAGTCCAAGCCGTAACTATTTCGGTACACAAACCGTAAGCAGAACCGGATACAGTGAAAAAGATGTAATCAATCCAACCACCCTCAATGTAAAATTGACCGGTGCCATGTATTATAAATTGAATAGTAATACAGAAGCTTCTTTTCTGGCCAACTGGGGAACCGGTAATAGTGTGTATACAGGAAGTGATCGATACTCATTGAGTGGACTGAAAATGGGACAATATAAATTAGAGGTAAAAAGCAAAAACTGGTTCTTACGTGCCTATACCACGCATGAGAATTCTGGCAACTCCTTTAATAGTACCATTACCACCCGCTTATTCAATGAAGCCTGGAAACCAAGTACTACCTGGTTCCCGCAATATATGGGTGCCTTGGTTAGCGCACGCGATGCCGGTCTGGCTAATATAGATGCACAAAATGCTGCAAGAGCATATGCTGATCAGGGCAGACCAACCGGATTTATCGGAAATAATCCTTTATTCAAACAAATTGCCAGCACCCCTATTTCTAAAGGAGGTGGATTGTTCCTGGATGCTACGAGGTTAAATGTGTTTGAAGGACAGTATAATCTTTCCAATGATTTGGGATTAACCAAAACAGGTACAGATTTCCTGGTGGGTGCCAGTACCAAAAGATATATCCTGAATTCTCAGGGTACTTTATTTGCAGATACTGCGGGCCCTATTAAAATAGATGAAGTAGGTGCTTATGCCCAACTCTCCCAGAAATTCTTTAGTGATGTTTTGAAAGTAACTGCTTCCGGCAGATATGATAAAAACACCAATTTCGATGGACGCTTTACTCCAAGGGTTTCTGCGGTAGTAAAACTGGCCAAAGATCATAACCTGCGTTTCTCTTATCAGGAAGCCTATCGTTTTCCAACCACACAAAACCAATGGATCAACCTGACCGTTGGTGGAGGTACCCGCTTAATGGGTGGATTACCGCAACTAAGGGACTACTATAATTTCAGTGGCAATCCTGCCTATTCTGTAGCTAGTGTGTATGCATTTGGTGCCAGTGCGGCAGCTGGTGCGCCTAATCCGGCTTTATTGCAGGTACAACAATTTGGTAAGTTTAAACCTGAATCCAGCCAGTCTTTTGAAATTGGTTACAAGGGCCTGATTGCTCAAACATTACTGATTGATGTGTATGCTTATTGGGCAACTTATAAGGATTTCCTTAGTAGTGTAACGGTAGTGCAGGATAGGGTTGCTACACCCGGTATTCCCGGATATTTGGCCCTGCTGAATTCCAGTACCAGTATCGGCTACAGTATAGCAGTGAATACCCCTGGCAATGTAAATACCAATGGTTGGGGAGCTTCTGCAGAATACCTGCTGGGTAAAAATTATTCTGTAAGTGCTAACCTGTATTCTGATATGATTGGTTCTTTACCAACCGGCTTTGTTTCTTATTTCAATACACCTAAATACCGCACCAATATTGCCTTTAATAATACAGGATTCGGAAAAGACAATCGGTATGGTTTTAGCCTGGTATACAGATGGGTGGATTCCTTTAATTATGAAGGAAGCTTTGCAACCGGAAATGTACCTTCTTACGGAACACTGGATGGTATGGTCAGCTATAAGTTCCCTAAAACAAAATCACTCGTTAAATTGGGTGCCACCAATATTTTAAACAAATATTATACAACTGCCTATGGTAATCCTTCTATAGGTGGCTTATATTATATCAGCTTTGGCTGGAACGTATTTTAACGGATAAAAGGCAAAAAATGAAAAACCTCCCCCGATTCCGGGGGAGGTTTTTGCTGAATACCCCTTAACAGTTTTGGGTTTATACTTGATAATCTTATATTTTTGCTGCTCAATTATAAAAAAATACTATGCGTTCAATAGCTTTCAGAGAGGCTTTGAGAGAAGCCATGAATGAAGAAATGAGAAGAGATGACAGGGTTTTTCTCATGGGGGAAGAAGTAGCAGAATACAATGGTGCCTATAAAGTGAGCCAGGGTATGTTGGCTGAATTCGGTCCCAAACGTGTAATCGATACCCCTATCACAGAACTGGGCTTTGCTGCAGTAGCTGTGGGTGCAGCCCAAAGCGGGTTAAGACCCGTGGTTGAATTCATGACCTGGAATTTTGCAGTATTGGCGATGGACCAGATTTTAAACACCGCTTCCAAAATGCTGGCAATGAGTGGCGGTCAGATTGGCTGTCCGATTGTTTTTCGTGGTCCCAATGGAAGCGCCGGTCAGTTAGGTGCCCAGCATTCAACCGCTTTTGATAGTTATTATGCCAATATCCCTGGTTTGAAAGTAGTGTCTCCTTCCAACGGATATGATGCAAAAGGATTGATGAAACAAGCTATCCGCTATGAAGAGGATCCTGTGATTTTTATGGAAAGTGAAGTGATGTATGGCGACAAATCAGATGTTCCGGATGAAGAATATTATATCCCATTGGGAAAATCAGATGTAAAGAAACAGGGAAGGGATGTAACCATCGTATCCTATAATAAAATGATGAAAGTGGCACTGGGTGCAGCCGCCGAGTTGGAAAAAGAAGGGGTTAGCGCAGAAGTCATTGATCTGAGAACCATTCGTCCATTGGACTGGATGACCATCCTGGAAAGTGTAAAGAAAACCAATCGCCTGGTAATTGTAGAAGAACAATGGCCATTTGCTTCTATCTCTTCAGAAATCAGTTACCGTATCCAGAAAGAAGGGTTTGATTACCTCGATGCGCCTATCAGAAGAATCACCAGTGCAGATGCACCTATGCACTATGCGCCCAATCTTGCAGCCTTAGCCATACCCGATGTGGAGAGAACGGTTAAGCTGGTAAAAGAGGTGATGTACATGAAAAAATAAATGGAATAGCACCATACTAGTTACATGCGAACCCGGAATATTTCCGGGTTTTGCATGTAGGCAGTAAAGAAAAACTTACTGGTCAAAGTCAATCTACCCCTTTGGGTATTTTCCCTAATTTTAACAGCAATTATGATGAAAAACTGCCTGCTGTTTTTTCTTGGTTTTTTTTTAGTGGGTCACCTCTTTTCTCAGGATAGTACCCGACTGCGAGCCGATAGCAGTTTAGGTGATATCCTGGTAACCGCTTTTCAATCTCACCAGCAATGGAAAACAGTTCCCGCTGCAGTTGCACCCATCAGCTCGCATGATCTGGAGCGATATAGCAATGCCAGCATGCTTCCGGCTTTCAATATTATTCCCGGGGCAAGAATGGAAGAAAGATCCCCCAACAGTTATCGATTATCGCTCCGTGGCAGTTTATTAAGATCACCATTTGGTATCAGAAATGTGAAAGTGTATTGGAATGATATTCCATTAACAGATGGAGGTGGAAATACGTATTTGAATCTGGTGGATATGGCAGAGATTACCAGTGCTGAAATATTAAAAGGTCCCGTTGCAAGTGTATATGGTGTGGGTACAGGGGGGGCTTTATTATTGAAAACTGATTTACCCTTTTCAGCAAAGCCTCAAAACAACTATACGGTTGGTACCTCTGGTGGTTCCTATGGTTTATTCAGCGAACAGGCTGGTTGGGAATACAGGCAAAAGCAATTATCAACTTCCCTCCAGCAAATACATCAGCAATCTGATGGATATAGACAGGAGACTGCTTCGCGAAAAGATATTATCAAATGGCAACTCAATCACCAATGGAAATCGCAGCAGTTGCAGGTACTGGTATTTTATACCGATTTGTTTTACCAAACTCCCGGCGGTATTACCCTGGCACAAATGCAACTCAATCCGAAACTGGCCCGCTTAGCCAGTGGAAGCATACCCGCAGCCATTCAGCAAAAAGCAGCTATTTATAACAAAACAATTTTCGGAGCCATTCACCACGAAACAGACCTTGGTAAACTGTTTACCCTGAAATCTTTCGTGATGAATAACCATACTTCTTTTGATAACCCCTATCTCACAGATTACGAGAAACGTTCAGAAGATAATACGGGTATAGGAACCAGCCTCACCTTGCATACGCAAACAGCCCATACCAGCTTTCAATGGATCAATGGCGCAGAGTGGCTGTACAATCATGCACTCACAACAGATTATGGTAATCGTGCCGGGGTGCCTGATACGGTTCAATTCACTGATAATATCTATGCGAACCAATGGTTTGCTTTTTCACAGGCCCAACTCGTTATCAATCAAAAATGGAATATTACCGCAGGGATGAGTTTCAATAA
This sequence comes from uncultured Bacteroidota bacterium, assembly GCA_903913355.1. Taxonomy (GTDB): domain Bacteria; phylum Bacteroidota; class Bacteroidia; order Chitinophagales; family Chitinophagaceae; genus Sediminibacterium. The sequence goes on from CAIWKU010000055.1 coordinate 9,779, forward strand.
CCAATCCTATCGGTACAAACGTTTAACCGATCTCAGTTCGAATTATGTAGATAGAAATATCAATGCTGTATTTACACCACGCCTGGCAGTTTTGTACAGATTGCAAACAGATGTTTCTGCATATGCAATGGTTGCGAAAGGATTTTCTCCGCCGGCATTGGCAGAACTCCGGCCAACCGATGGTAACTATTATGGTAACCTGAATGCCGAATATGGATGGAATTATGAAACCGGTATCAAGGGCATGCTGCTAAACAGGCAACTAGAATTTGATATAGCTGTGTATTATTTTGCATTGAAAGATGCCATTGTACAAAGAAGTAATGCTGCAGGTGCGCTCTATTATGTAAATGCAGGGGGTACCATTGAAAAAGGAATCGAATCCCTGGTAAGATACCAGTTTGTAAAAAGACCCTCACATTTTTTTAAGAGTTGCAAACTTTGGAGCAGCTATACCTATCAACCCTATCGCTTCGATAATTATCAACAGGATGGAATTAATTACTCAGGTAATGCCGTTACGGGCGTTCCGCGAAATACCTGGGTTTCAGGAATTGATATGGAAACGGTGAAAGGGTATTATTTGAACCTGTCCGTCAACAGCACTTCTTCGATTCCATTAACCGATGCAAATGATGCCTATGCTGCTGCTTACCAGTTGGTTCAGATGAAATGGGGATACAGAGCTAACCAAAAAGCGAACAGGGTTCATATATTTATGGGAATTGATAATTTACTCAACCAGGTATATAGTCTGGGTAATGATATCAACGCTGCCGCAAAAAGATATTATAACCCGGCAACCGGAAGAAATTTTTTTGCAGGAATCCAGTATCAGATTCATTGAGTCAAACAAAATCTCCGATAATAAATTCTTCCCCCATATCTTGTTATCTTAGCAGTAAATAATGCAGTATGCCGAATATCCTGATAATTGATGATGAAAGATCGATCCGGAATGTGTTAAAAGATATCCTTGCCAATGAAGGATTTACGGTTGAAGAAGCCACGGATGGAGAAGAGGGTCTGCAAAAATTTCAATCCGGAAATTTTGATGTCATTCTTTGCGATATTAAAATGCCCAGGATTGATGGGATTGAGTTTCTCCAAAAAGTAATGGCAACCGGTACTGAAGTGCCGGTGATTATGATCAGCGGTCATGGCAATATTGAAACCGCGGTAGACGCTGTAAAAAAAGGAGCATTTGATTATATCGCCAAGCCTCCCGATCTCAATAGATTACTCATTACTATTCGCAATGCCTTGGATAAAACCGTATTGGTAAAAGAAACCAAAATCTTAAAACGGAAAGTATCCAGGGTGCAGGAAATGATTGGTGAAAGCGAAGCCATTCGTAAAATAAAAGATACCATTGATAAAGTGGCCCCTACGGAGGCAAGGGTATTGGTAACCGGTGAGAACGGTAGTGG
>CAIWKU010000056.1 GCA_903913355.1 uncultured Bacteroidota bacterium
GATCTGTCAGGTGGTGAAGTATTCTGATACGGCTTCAATGGTGACGAATCGATTAAAAATTTCCGATACTGCCACTATGTTAAGCGGGTATACAAAATCGGGACAGGTGGTAAAATATACGGATACAGCAGCCATGCTTAGTAATAGGCTTAAGATCTCAGATACAGCAACTATGTTATCGAACCGATTAAAGATATCAGATACCTTGACGATGTTGTCAAATCGATTGAGGATAAGTGATAGCACCACTATGTTATCAAAATATCTGCGTAAAACAGATACCGCCAATATGTTAAGCGGGTATACAAAATTGGGTCAGGTGGTAAAGTATACGGATACATCAGCCATGCTTAGCAATCGGCTGAAGATCTCGGATACGACAACTATGTTGTCGAACCGATTAAAGATATCTGATACGCTGACGATGTTGTCAAATCGATTACGGATCAGTGATAGTGCCACTATGTTATCGAAATATCTGCGCAAGTCGGATACTTCAAATATGTTGAGTGGCTATTCCAAAACGGGTCAGGTTGTGAAGTATTCTGATACGGCCTCAATGTTAACGAATCGATTAAAAATTTCGGACACCGCCAATATGTTAAGCGGGTATACAAAATCGGGTCAGGTAGTAAAGTATACGGATACGGCAGCCATGCTTAGCAATCGGCTGAAGATCTCGGATACAACAACTATGTTATCGACCCGATTAAAGATATCTGATACGCTGACAATGTTATCAAATCGGTTACGGATTAGCGATAGTACCACTATGTTGTCGAAATATCTGCGTAAAACGGATACCGCCAATATGTTGAGTGGCTATTCCAAAACGGGTCAGGTAGTAAAGTATACAGATACTGCAGCTATGCTAACGAATAGGCTAAGGATATCAGATACCACAAATATGTTGTCAAATCGATTACGGATTAGCGATAGTGCAACCATGCTTTCTAAATATTTACGGAAATCGGATACTGCCACGATGGTAACAAGCAGACTTAAAATATCAGACACTTCCAATATGTTAAGTGGCTATGCAAAATCTGATGTATTGATTGGAGTAAAACTAATTGCCAGCTCAGGTACGTATAGTCCTAGTGCAGGTACAAAAAGTATCCTTGTGCATATTGTGGGAGCCGGGGGACAGGGTGGAGGAGCTGCAGCTACGGATGGATCTGCTGGCGGTGGCGGTGGGGCAGGAGGATATGTAGTTGTAAAAATTTCAAGCCCATCCCCGTCTTATACTGTAACTATCGGGGCAGGTGGTTCAGGCGCCGCTGCCACTGCCAATGGAGCCAATGGGGGTAATACTGTTTTTGGCGCAATAACGGCAGGTGGAGGTAGTGGTGGTATTGCGGGGAATAGTATTACCTTATCGGGAGTGAGTGGTGGTCTGGGTGGTACCGCAAGTGGCGGATTTCAAAATATTCCCGGTCAGCCCGGATTACCAGGAATGAGTTTGGCCAATCTCCCAACTGGCGGCATATCAGGAACAGGTGGCTCTTCTGCATTTGGCAATGGTGGTATTGGCAGAACTGGGTCAGTTGGTGCAGGATCTACAGCCGGTGGCTATGGAGGAGGTGGCGGTGGGGGAATTGGTAATAGTGTTACTTCAAATGGTGGGGCAGGAAGCCCTGGTGTGGTAATTGTATATGAATATAAATAGGCTTGCGTTGCAATAACACCGTAAAGGACTATTTAAGCCCTTGCCCCAGATTTCCATTTAATTTGTTGATTAACAGCTAGTTTTCCACAGAATAATTTAATCTGTGGCAATCCTTTGGGTAATGCGGATAATTCCTACCTTTGCGGCTCGAAAAATTTGAAGTATTCCTTCAATATATAAAACCTAAACAAGAACTCTATATGGCGGACTTGAAATTACAACGCAATTTTGGTATTGCCGCTCACATTGATGCTGGTAAAACCACCACAACAGAGCGAATTCTGCGCTACACAGGTATGATTCATAAGATTGGTGAGGTACATGATGGTGCTGCCACTACGGACTGGATGGAACAGGAGAAAGAAAGGGGTATTACCATTACTTCTGCGGCTGTTAGCTGTGAGTGGAAATTTCCAACGGTTAAGGGTACTGCTGATGCAAATACCAAATCTTACTATTTCAATATTATTGATACGCCGGGTCACGTGGATTTTACCGTTGAGGTAGAACGTTCTATGCGTGTTTTGGATGGTCTGATTGCTTTATTTTCTGCTGTAGATGGTGTAGAACCACAGTCTGAAACCGTATGGCGCCAGGCTAACCGTTATAAAGTTCCACGTATTGGGTTCGTTAATAAAATGGACCGCTCAGGTGCTGATTTCTTAATGGTGGTTAGCCAGGTAAAAGAAATGCTGGGTGCGAATGCCGTTCCATTGCAATTACCGATTGGTGCAGAAGATGATTTTGTAGGAGTGGTGGATCTGATTACCATGAAAGGCGTAATCTGGGATATGGAAACCGAGGGTATGACTTTTAAAGAAATTCCCGTTCCGGCTGATATGGAAGAAGAAGCCAACCATTGGAGAGCGCAATTAATTGAGGCAGTTGCTGAATATGACGATAAATTAATGGAAAAATTCTTCGATGACCCCGCTTCTATTTCCGAAGATGAGGTTCATGAAGCCATCCGTAAAGCCTGTATCGACCTTAGCATTGTTCCAATGATGTGCGGTTCTTCTTTCAAGAACAAAGGTGTGCAAACCGCTTTGGATGCAGTTTGTCGCTATTTGCCCAGTCCTGTTGACGTAGAAGATACCGTTGGTACTGATCCTGATACAGGTGCTACCATTACGCGTAAACCCAATGCAAAAGAACCCTTTGCAGCATTGGCATTTAAAATTATGACCGATCCTTTTGTGGGTCGTCTGGCATTTTTCCGTTGCTATTCTGGTCACTTGGATGCCGGTTCTTATGTTTTGAATGTAAGAAGTGGTAAGAAAGAGCGTATCAGTCGTATCATGAAAATGTTTGCGAACAAGCAAAATCCAATCGACTTTATTGAAGCGGGAGATATTGCAGCTGCAGTTGGATTTAAAGAAATCAAGACTGGAGATACATTGTGTGATGAAAATCATCCAATCACCTTGGAAAATATGTTCATTCCTGAACCCGTAATCTCGGTAGCAGTTGAGCCTAAAACCCAGGCTGATGTTGATAAAATGGGTATGGCAATTGCCAAACTGGTAGAAGAAGATCCTACACTTCGTGTAAAAACAGATGAAGATACAGGACAAACCATTCTTTCGGGAATGGGGGAATTGCACCTTGAGATCATCGTTGATCGTATGCGTCGTGAATTTAAAGTAGAAATTAACCAGGGTAATCCCCAGGTTGCTTATAAAGAAGCATTCAGCAATACCATTGAGCATCGCGAGGTTTTGAAAAAGCAAACAGGTGGTCGTGGTAAATTCGCAGATATCTATTTTGAAATTGGACCAGCTGATGTAGAATGGATGACAGAAAATCCAGGAAAACATTTTCAGTTTAAGAATGATATTTTCGGAGGATCTATTCCAAAAGAATTCCACCCTGCTATTTTAAAAGGATTTGAAACTTCTATGACATCCGGTGTTTTGGCAGGTTACCCAATGGAAAGTATGAAAGTGCGGATTTTTGATGGTAGCTTCCACCAGGTGGATTCCGATGCTATGTCATTTGAATTATGTGCTAAAGGCGGTTTCCGTGAAGCAGGGCGTAAAGCAAAACCTGTTTTATTGGAACCTATCATGAAAGTGGAAGTAGTAACACCAGACCAGTACATGGGAGATGTTACCGGTGATCTTAACCGCAGACGTGGTATGCTGGAAGGAATGGATAGTCGTGGAAATCTGCAGGTGATAAAAGCTAAAGTTCCTTTGAGTGAGATGTTCGGATATGTAACACAACTGCGTTCTTTATCTTCAGGACGTGCCACTTCAACAATGGAGTTTAGTCATTATTCTCCAGCGCCGAATAATATTGCTGAAGAAGTGATTGCAAAGAGCAAGGGTAAAGTGAAAGTTGAAGATTAATCAAGATCTCTAAATAAAGATGGATAAAACTAATAGCCCCGTTCCTTTTGAACGGGGCTATTAGTTTTTAAGAACAAATCTGACTAGGGTTGAACAAATCTATAGACTTCCACATCAGATTGCTTTGATGCTCAGTTTTATTTACAATAGCTGTTGATGAGGGCATCTGTACCTGGATAGTTTTTGGCTTTTGCAATACCGAGTAATGGACAGGCTTCTTCTTTTTTACCAAGATTAATCAATGCCGCCGCTTTAAAATATTCGGATTTGCCGTCTGTTGCTGTTTTCATAGATAATACCTTATCGAAATAAGGAATTGATTTTGCCCAGTCTTTCATATTGAAATAGCAGATCGCAATATTTTCATACACGCCATAGGTGCCACTACTGATTTTAGACGAGCGTATGAATTTTTGTGCAGCACCTGCATAATCCTTCTGATTAAAAAGTGCATTTCCTTCATTAAAAAGTTGATTAGATAAAATCACATCACTTCCTTGTATTACTTTTCCCTGCAAAGCATTGGCTGGCATATTCGTAAATATTTCAGTCCTTCTTGTAATCAAGTCCTTATCACCTGGGAAACGCCTCACAGCGCTGTCTGCCATTCCCAGCAATTCAGGATTTCCTTTTGTTTTTGCACCTAGCATCCCCATCAAATAAAAATTCCAGCCAAACACTTCATTTGGTCTGTACTTGGTGAAAAGCTTAAAAGCTTTTTTAATGGTAGCGGTATCTCCTCTTCTTGAGCAAACAGCAATTAAGGTTTGGTAATAGGTCTTTGCCCTGGGTTTGGTAAAATAAGCAAGTGTGGCGTATTTGTATGCACTGTCCATTTTATTTTCTGCAAAATAAACGTCTGCTTTCAAAAACTCGCTATACATGATATAAGGATTGGCTTTGGCGCCCCGGTCCAAATAGGCAATAGCTTCAGGATATTTTTTGCTTTCGTATAAATATCTACCGATAATACCTTCTATGGGTTGTGCGGAAGATGAAAGGTTGGGGATAGTGGGGAAGGAACTGATTACATCGTTCAAAGGTAATTTCACAGGTTCATTAACAAGGTCAGGAATTACTCTATTTTGAACTACCAAGGATTGATAAGTAAGATAAGTAATATAAGCGCTTGGTAATAATAATAATAGAGCTGTAAAAGCGAATGCAGATTTCGGAAGGTTTGAAACAGTTTTACTTTGTTGAGTTGCTTCTGTATCTTCTTCAGATCTTTGGTTAAAAGCAGTAATGTTGATTGCGGCAATGATCACAAAGAACATCTGATTAACCGGTCTTTCGATGGGGAAGTTGAAAAAGGCTTCTGCAAAAAAAGCTGCTAACCCAATTATGGAAAAACCTGAAATAATTTTTATCTCATCCGGGGCATTCGAAAACCAGGTTTTGATGCTATAAATAAGGAGGCAAACAAAAAGGCTTACATATAATAATCCGCCTACCCAACCCAATTCTGCAGTATATTCCAAAAAATCATTGTGTGCATGAATCGGTACAAGTAAATCGTCAGTCAGGTATTTGGTATAAGGAATCGAAGCAATTTTCCAGTTCCCATAACCACAACCCATTAAAGGATGTTGTTTAATGTAATCAGTGGCATTTTTCCATAGAAACAAACGTTCACTATTACTTCCATCAGAAGCCGAAGTGATAGAAGAAAATCTTTCAGTAACGGTACCATACTGGTCTTTATCAACACTCTCATCAACAAAACTGCTTTTTGCCACAGAAATAGCAATTGTAGACATTACTAAGGCCATTCCAATTGTTACAATAATATAACCAACTCTGAATAGATTCTGTTCTTTATCTTTTCTTTTAATATACTGTTGTATACATAAAACCAGATATATACTGATTTGAAAAAAATAACCAAGGTATGAGGTTCTTGAGTTTACCAGAAATATTGTCAGGCTTGCAATTAGAAATATGCAGGTATTTACTAGCTTGCCAATAGGTTTAAAAGAGTAGATACAATACAATAAAAAGGGAAGTTTGGCTACCAGACTGGCCGCATAAATATTTTTATTACCTGCCCTTCCTTTCATGGCTAGTATCAATTCAGTAAGTCGGTAATTATGCATTTCCCCAAAAAATAGCACAAGGGATTGTAGTGACTGAACCAGAAGAATTACTGATAATAGTTGGGCAAAAATCTTAAAGAGATGTGTTCTTCCATACAATAAAATGGCCAAATTAAAAAAGGCTATGATTGTTGCAATAAAACGAACATAACAAACCCAACCTTCGGTGTGGTTAATTGAAAAAAATACTGAAATACCTGCCAGGGCAAATAATCCCGAGTATAACTTAGAAAATGTATTCTTAAATAACTTAACCGCTGGAAACTCAAACTCATTTTTTCTGTCAAGAATATAGAGGGCTATCACAAAATCCAAAGCCACTACATAAATCCATTGCGCACCCATATCATCAACACCGCCAAGACCAGGGATAAATTCAACTGCAAAGTATAGTAAGGTGAAAATAAAGGGGATCAGATCCTTTTGTGCGGGTAAAAAGCCTAACCCTCCCTTACTGGTTTTGGTATTTACAGGGGTATTTGCCTTTAATTGTGTTTTTTTAGCCATGCTATATCTATTATCGTAAAATTATCAATTAGCCTCAAATTTTCTGTATTCTCCGGTAACTTACTCTAAATTCTTGTGTTTGGGAAGTTCCAGGTTTTCTGTAAACCGGCTATTCCCTGGAAACCAGAGCAATTTAAATGCAGTCCCGGACTTTGAAAACGGGAAAGCCGGGTTTTTATGCATTTTGGGGACATTTTTTTTGATTTTATCTGAAAATCCCCAAAAAACCCTTTAAAAAACTTGTCTGTTCAGTTACAGGCTCTTACCTTTGCAACCCCAATCAGAAAATTGGGTTTTGACTATGTCTCAACGAATCAGAATCAAATTACAATCATACGATCACAATCTGGTAGACAAATCTGCCGAGAAAATCGTAAAAACTGTTCGCAGTACGGGTGCAGTAGTTACAGGACCAATTCCTTTGCCTACACACAAAAGAATTTTTACCGTTCTGCGTTCACCACACGTGAATAAAAAGAGTCGTGAACAGTTCCAGTTATGTACGCATAAGCGTTTGCTGGATATTTACACTTCTTCATCCAGAACAGTGGATGCGTTGAGTAAGTTAGACCTTCCATCAGGTGTGGAAGTTGAAATTAAAGCTTGATAGCCTGAACCGAAAGGATCAGGATAGTTCTTACTAGTCATTTATCATCTTTCAATCCCGCTTTATACCGGGAGAAAAAAGCTCTGATCTAAATAAACCCCTTCAACTACTGTTTTACAGTACTGAAGGATAAATATAAACAGGCCCTTCGAGGTTTGTTTGCTTCCGGTACTTCCATCGTCCGCCGTAGCTTCAGCGAAGGCGGAGAAAGACAAAATCACCTACGCGTAAGCTTCCGGTGATCAAAGGGAAAAGGTCGGCAGAAAACAGGGATTGAATTCCGCTTCATCGGCGGAATGTCCTAAACAACCATACGCGGGGCTATAAACCGCAAACGATGAAAGGTATTATTGGTAAAAAAATCGGGATGACCAGCGTCTTCTCTCAGGATGGCAAACAAACCGCCTGTACAATTATTGAAGCTGGTCCTTGTACAGTAACGCAGGTAAAAACACATGATTCTGATGGGTATACTGCATTACAATTAGCATTCGGCGATAAGAAAGAAAAGCACTCCACAAAAGCCGAATTGAATCACTTCGCAAAAGCGCAGACAGCCGCTAAAAAATTCGTTAAAGAATTCCGTAATTATTCCATAGAAAAAGCATTGGGTGAAACTATTACTGTTGACATTTTTGCTGAAGGCGAAGATGTGGAAGTAGTAGGAACCACCAAGGGTAAAGGTTTCCAGGGTGTTGTAAAGCGTCATGGATTCTCTGGTGTGGGTGAAGCTACACACGGACAGCATGATCGTTCCAGAGCACCCGGTTCTATTGGTGGATCTTCTTATCCTGCGAGAGTATTCAAAGGGATGAGAATGGCCGGCCGTATGGGTGGTGATAGAGTGAAGATGAAAGGTCTGAAAGTCGTAAAAATATTCCCTGAGAAGAATTATATACTGATCAGTGGTTCGGTTCCTGGTAATAACGGTTCAATCGTTTTAATCCAGAAGTAATCACATTTTAACTGAAAGAACATGCAAGTAGATGTATTAGACATAAAAGGACAGAAAACCGGCAGAACGGTTGAATTACCTGAAGATGTATTTGGTATCGAACCCAATGATCATGTGATTTACCTGGCTGTGAAACAATACCTGGCCCAGGGTCGTCAGGGTACGCACAAGGTTAAAACCCGTGCAGAGGTACATGGTGCCAGTCGTAAACTACATAAGCAAAAAGGTACCGGTGGTGCCCGTAAAGGGAATATCCGTAACCCATTGTATAAAGGTGGTGGTACCATTTTCGGACCAAAACCGCATGCTTACGATTTCAAGCTGAACCGCAAAGTGAAAGACCTTGCCAAGATTTCTGCCTTGAGTTATAAAGCAAAAGACAATGCTGTTTTTGTTTTGGAAGATATTACCCTGGAAACGCCTAAAACAAAGGCCGTGGTAGATATTATGAATAGCCTGAGTCTGTCTGATAAGAAAACATTGATCGTATTACCCGAGTACAATGATAACCTGTACCTGAGTACACGTAATATACCCAATATCACCAGTACGCTGCTGGCAGATATCAACACCTATGAGATCATGAATGCAGATGTACTCGTTATTACCGAGAACACAGCTAAGATCTTTGTTGATGAAGAAACAGGCGTAGTAGCATAAATTAAAGTAACGTTTCAAACAGATACCCATGAAACTGACGGAAGTATTGATAAAACCCATTTTAACTGAAAAGGCAAATGCCCAACAGGAAAAATTAAGAAGGTATGCTTTTAAAGTAGACCGCAGGGCTAATAAGCTGGAAATCAAAAAAGCAGTAGAAGAATTCTATGGTGTAAGTGTGGTGGATGTAAACACTGCTGTGGTTCCAGGAAAAAACAAAACACGTTATACAAAAGCCGGATTCATACAAGGTATGAAAGGTGCTTACAAGAAAGCTTTGGTAACCGTTGCTGACGGTGAAACCATCGATCTGTACGCAAATATTTAATACTTCCTTTGGAAGTAAAGACAAAGAATGGTAGTTCAACTGCCGCTAAAGTTGATTAAAAAACAAAGCCTTGAATCCTTCGGGATATAAGGAGTAAATGAAAAGAAAATGGCACTGAAAAAGTACAAACCAATTACCGCAGGAACACGCTGGAGAATTGGCAATGCTTATGCTGAGATCACTACCAATGAACCTGAAAAGAGTTTGCTGGAACCTCAGAAGAATACAGCCGGCCGCAATTTCCAGGGCCGTCGCGTATCCCGCTACATGGGTGGTGGTAATAAGCATCATTATCGTATTATCGACTTCAAAAGAAGTAAAAGAGATCTTCCCGGAACGGTTGTATCTATTGAATATGATCCAAATCGTACTGCATTTATTGCTTTGCTGCAATATAGCGACGGAGAAAAAAGATATATCATCGCTCCTCAGGGTTTGCAGGTTGGAACCGTAGTGATTGCAGGTGATGAAGTTGCACCTGAAATCGGAAATGCTTTGTTGATGAAGAATATGCCTTTGGGTACTATGATTCACAATATCGAATTACAACCGGGTCAGGGTGGTAAAATGGTAAGAAGTGCAGGATCATCCGCCCAACTGGCGAATAAGGAAGAGAAATACGCTGTATTAAAAATGCCTTCAGGTGAATTAAGAAAAGTATTGATCAACTGTTATGCAACAGTGGGTGTGGTTTCTAATAGCGATCACAACCTGGAAACTGCAGGTAAAGCGGGTAAAAACCGTTGGAAAGGTATTCGCCCACGTGTTCGTGGTGTTGCGATGAACCCGGTAGATCACCCGATGGGTGGTGGTGAAGGTAAAGCTTCAGGCGGTCATCCACGCAGCAGAACCGGTAAGTATGCGAAAGGAGAAAAAACGCGTACCAAAGGAAAAGGAAGCGATAAATTGATTATCCAGCGCAGGGACGGTAAGAAACTCGCTAAATAATACAAAGTAGCTATCGGAAATTTGAAAATGTATTTTCAGATAGCTACCGGAACAGAAAGTAAATAACTACATTTTCAAATTTTCAAATTTTCAAATTAACTCATTAAATTATGGGTCGCTCGATAAAAAAAGGTCCTTACGTAGACGCAAACTTAGAAGGTAAAATAGTTGCGATGACCGATGGTAAAACCAAGAAAGGGGTTATTAAAACCTGGAGTCGCCGCAGTACGATTACACCTGATTTTGTAGGGCATACATTTGCCGTACACAATGGGAATAAGTTTATCCCTGTTTATGTAACAGAATTCATGGTAGGGCATAAGTTAGGTGAATTTGCTCCTACCCGTAATTTCAGAGGGCACGCAGGTACTAAAAAATAATAACAGTTTGTCGTTTAGAGTCGGGTTGGGTATAAACACCAAACACCAAACTCCAAACCTCAAACCCCAAACAAATAAGAAATGGAAGCAGTAGCTAAACTAAACAATTATCCAACAGGTCCGCGCAAGATGCGTTTGCTGGCCGATGTGATCCGGGGTATGGAAGTGGAGAAAGCATTGGCTATTCTGGAACATCATCCGCAGCATAATGCCACTCCATTGGCAAAGCTGCTGAAGAGTGCCATCAATAACTGGGAGCAAAAAAATAGCGGAGCCAGTGCGGCGGACAGTGCATTGGTAGTTAAAACGGTATTTGTTGACGGTGGACGTACTTTAAAACGTATGAGACCAGCACCACAAGGCCGTGGCTACAGAGTTCGTAAGCGCAGCAACCATGTAACATTAATAGTAGATTCTAAAAACTAATTGTAAAACCATTATATGGGTCAGAAAGCAAATCCAATTGGTAACAGGTTAGGCATCATCCGCGGATGGGACAGTAACTGGTATGGTAGTAAGAAAGACTATGCATCCAAACTGATCGAAGATCATAAGATCCGTACCTACCTGAGTGCCCGTATCAACAAAGGTGGTATTGCGAAAATCGTTATCGAGAGAACTCTTGGTAAATTGATCGTAACCATACATACTTCTAAGCCAGGTATCATTATCGGTAAAGGCGGAAATGAAGTTGATCGTATCAAGGAAGAGTTGAAGAAACTTACCAGTAAGGATGATGTTCAGATCAACATCCTTGAGATCCGTCGCCCCGAGTTGGACGCAACGATTGTAGGTGATACCATCGCCAGACAGATCGAGAACCGTATCAACTTTAAGCGTGCTATCAAAATGGCGATTGCTTCTACACTCCGTATGGGTGCTGAAGGAATTAAAGTAAAAGTAAGCGGTCGTTTGGGAGGTTCTGAAATTGCCCGTAGCGAAGAATTTAAACAAGGACGTACTCCATTACATACTTTCCGTATGGATATTGATTATGCCAACGTTTTTGCACAAACAGTGTACGGGAAGATTGGTATCAAAGTATGGATTTGTAAAGGTGAGGTTTTAGGAAAACGTGAGCTGAATCCAAATTTTGTGGGTGGTAAAAATGACCTGAGCGACAGACGTGAAAGAGGTGATGAAAGAGGTGGTGGAGACAGAAGACCAGGCGGAGACAGAAGAGATGATCGCAGAGGTGGCGGAGACAGAGGCGGACGTGGTGGAGAGAACAGAGGTGGTGGAGCCGGAAGGGGTAGATAATTTGAAAATGTACTACACGTATTTTTCAAATTCACAAATTTTCAAATTTTCAAATTAGACTAGATGTTACAGCCTAAAAGAAGTAAACATAGGAAGCAGCAAAAAGGACGCATTCGCGAAGTAGCAAAGCGTGGTACTTCCATTTCATTTGGCTCTTTTGCTTTAAAAGCATTGGAACCGATTTGGTTAACCAATCGGCAGATCGAATCAGCCCGTCAGGCAATGACACGTGCTATGAAACGGGAAGGAAATGTTTGGATCCGCATATTTCCGGATAAAATCATTACCCGTAAACCAGCCGAAGTGAGGATGGGTAAGGGTAAAGGTAATCCTGAATTCTGGGCAGCTGTAGTAGAACCAGGACGTATCATTTTTGAATGTGATGGTGTAACAGAAGCAGTTGCTAAAGAAGCCATGAACCTGGCAGCACAGAAACTGCCTATCGCAACCAAATTTGTCATCAGAAGAGATTTGCAGGCTTAATCATAAAAAAGAATTTGCAATGGCTAACAAACAGACATACGACTTTAACAAATCAATCAAGGACCTGAATGTCACTGATTTGAAAGCAAAGATCCAGGAAGATCAATTAAGACTGAAGAAACTGGAATTTGCACATGCGATTTCTCCATTGGAAAACCCGATGAATATTCGTGGTTTACGCAGAGATGTTGCCCGTTTAAAAACGGAGTTGACCAAAAAAGAAATGGGTATATAGAATGCTGTAGACCGGTAGCTTCTGGCTATTGGCAAAGGCGAAAATATAAAAGGGTTAGCGGTGAAAGCCAATGATCCGAAGCTAAAAACAAAAACAATGGTTGAAAGAAATTTGCGCAAAACAAGGACCGGGGTGGTAACCAGCGATAAGATGGCGAAAACCATTACTGTTGCTGTGGAAAGAAAAGTAAAACACCCTATCTACGGTAAGTTCGTAAAAAAAACCACCAAGTTCCACGCTCATGATGAAAAAAGTGAGTGTACAATTGGTGATGTAGTAAAGATCATGGAAACCCGTCCCCTGAGTAAAACAAAACGTTGGAGACTGGTGGAAATCGTTGAGAAAGCGAAATAGTTGTGTAAGCCTATCGCTGATAGTCTGATGACTTTTGGCAGGCAGAAAATAATTTTTTGGTTCCGGGTAATCGGGACCGCTAAAAGCTAAAAGCTTAAAAACATGATTCAGCAAGAAAGCAGATTAAATGTAGCTGATAACAGTGGTGCGAAAGAAGTCCTTTGTATTAGGGTTCTTGGAAACAGCGGCCAGGATTATGCTAAGATCGGTGATAAGATTGTGGTATCTGTTAAAGATGCTATTCCAGCAGGCGGTATCAAAAAAGGTACTGTATCTAAAGCGGTGATTGTTCGTACCAAGAACAAATTACGTAGGAAAGATGGTTCTTATATCCGTTTTGATGATAACGCAGTGGTATTACTGAATAACTCAGATGAGCCACGTGGTACGCGTATATTCGGGCCAGTAGCCAGAGAGTTACGTGATAAAGGATACATGAAGATCATTTCACTGGCCCCTGAGGTTCTTTAAGAAACAAAGGCCTTTGGCTCTTAGCAGTTAGCTATTAGTAAAAGGCATATAAATATAATGATTGGCTAACCGCTAATCGCTAAAAGCTAAAAGCTCAAAAAATGAGTACAAGATTTAAACCCAAATTCAACATCAAGAAAGGCGACACAGTTGTGGTGATTGCCGGTGATGACAAGGACCTGAGAAAGCCACGTAAAGTGTTGGAAGTAATTGTAGACAAAGGACGCGTGGTGGTGGAAGGTGTAAACATTGCAACCAAGCATACCAAACCTTCTGCTCAGAATACCAAAGGCGGTATTATGAAGATAGAAGCGCCTATCAGCATCAGTAATGTGATGTTATGGGATGCGAAAACAGGTGAGCCTACCAAGGCAAAAAGAACCCGTGAAGAAGGTAAATTAGTTCGTATATCTAAAAAATCAGGGGAGGTAATCAAATAATGAGTACTGTAAAATACACTCCGAGATTAGCAGACAAGTATACCAAAGAGGTAATACCTGCTTTAATGAAGAAGTTTGCTTACAAAACTGTAATGCAGGCGCCTAAACTGGAAAAAATTTGCATTAACCGTGGCGTTAACGGTGCAGTAACTGATAAGAAGCTGGTTGATGTAGCGGTAGAAGAACTGAACATGATCACTGGTCAGAAAGCAGTTCCTACGGTGTCTAAAAAAGATATTTCCAACTTTAAATTACGTAAGGGGATGCCTATCGGTGCCCGCGTAACACTGCGTGGAGAAAAAATGTTTGAATTCCTGGACAGATTGGTATCTGTGGCTTTACCACGTGTACGTGATTTTAAAGGAATCAGCGATAAGGCATTTGATGGACGCGGTAATTATACCCTGGGTGTAACTGAACAAATCATCTTCCCTGAGATTGATATTGACAAAGTGAATAAAATCACTGGACTGGATATCACTTTCGTAACTACAGCAGGAACCAATGAAGAAGCTTACGAGCTGTTAAAAGAATTGGGAATGCCTTTCAAAAATGCTAAAAAAGAAAACAACTAATAACAATGGCAAAAGAATCCATTAAAGCCAGACAAAGAAAACGCGAGAAATTGGTCGCTCAATTTGCAGACAAACGTGCCGCTTTAAAAGCAGCAGGTGATTATGCAGGATTGGACCTTCTTCCTAAAAATGCGTCACCTGTAAGGTTGAAAAACCGTTGTCATTTAACCGGACGTCCAAGAGGATATATGAGATATTTCGGTATCTCCAGGATCATGTTCCGCGATATGGCATTGAATGGTTTGATACCCGGAGTAAAAAAGGCAAGCTGGTAAACTACATCCCCCAGGGATGGGTAAACAAAATTTAGAACAGATTTAATTTAAATAAACATGGTAACTGATCCTATAGCAGACTTCTTAACCAGAATTCGTAATGCTCAGTTGGCTGGCCACAGGCTGGTTGAAATTCCTGCTTCCAATCTTAAGAAGCGTATGACAGAGATCCTTTATGAACAAGGGTATATTCTGAAATACAAATTCGAAGATGATACCAAACAGGGTTTGATCAAGATCGCGTTAAAATACGATCCTTCAACCAAGCAGGCAGCTATCCGTTCACTGGAAAGAGTTAGCCGCCCGGGTTTGCGTCAATATGCAAAACCAGCAGAGATCAAAAGAGTAATCAATGGTCTGGGTGTCGCTATCCTTAGTACCTCTAAAGGTGTTTTGACTGATAAACAGGCAAAAGCCCAGAATGTAGGTGGTGAGGTTTTGTGTTATATCTATTAATAAATTGATACAGCCCAGGCTGTTGTTAATAAAGCCCTGTCTGACAATTAAGCTTTTTAGTCGGAGCTGAACACTGAAGGGATATTGAATCATACATTTAAAAGTTAAACGACTATGTCTCGAATTGGTAAACAACCGGTGGTTATTCCTGCAGGAGTTACGATAACCGTAAGTGGTGAAAACGTAGTAACTGTAAAAGGACCCAAAGGTGAATTAAAGGAAAGCATCGACAGAGATATTACTGTTACCGTTAAAGAGGGTGAAGTAATCTTTGTTCGTCCAACCGACCAAATCCGTCACCGTGCCATGCATGGTTTGTATCGTGCATTGGTAGGAAATATGGTTAAAGGGGTTACAGAAGGATACAAGAAAGATCTGGAACTGGTGGGTGTGGGTTTTAAAGCAGCCAATACAGGTAATGTACTGGATCTGGCTTTAGGATATTCTCACAATATCGTTTTTGAAATTCCGAAAGAACTGAAAGTAGCAACCCTTACTGAAAAAGGACAAAACCCTAAGATCATGCTGGAAGGAATCGATAAACAGCTGATTGGACAGGTAGCCGCTAAATTACGCAGCTTACGTAAACCTGAACCATACAAGGGTAAGGGTGTGAAATATGCTGGTGAGATCCTGAGAAGAAAAGCAGGTAAAGCAGCCGGTAAATAAACAATAAAGAATATATAAAACAAACTCCCGGCAGAATCGGAAGTTATAAATAGAAATCAAATGGGTAAATTAATTCAAAGGCAGAAAATCAGGTACCGTATCCGTAAAAAGATAGCTGGTACAGCTGTAAAGCCACGTCTTTCTGTATTCAGAAGCAACGCTGAGATCTATGCACAATTGATTGATGATGATAATAGTGTTACACTGGTAGCTGCTTCATCAAGAGATAAAGATATCGCTGCACAAAAAGTAACCAAAATCGAGAAAGCGAAACTGGTAGGAGCTGCTGTGGCACGTAAAGCCGTTGAGTTGGGATTATCAACCTGTGTATTCGACAGAGGTGGTAATCTTTACCATGGCCGTGTAAAATCAGTTGCTGATGGTGCAAGAGAAGGTGGTCTTCAATTCTAATTTGCTAACAACAATTTAATCGTTAGATAAATGTCTAAAGTAAACGTAAATAAAGTAAAATCCGGTGGCGAACTGGAACTGAAAGAGAAAGTTGTAGCCATTAACCGTGTAGTGAAAACTACTAAAGGTGGTCGTACTTTCAGTTTCTCTGCATTAGTAGTAGTAGGGAATGAAAACGGAGTAGTTGGTCAGGGACTTGGTAAAGCAAAAGAAGTTCAGGAAGCAATTGCTAAAGGAATTGAAGATGCTAAAAAGAACCTGGTAAAAGTTCCTGTGATGCATGGTACTATTCCGCATGATCAGTGGGCAAAAGAAGGTGCAGCCAAGGTGTTGATCAAACCAGCAGCTCATGGAGCGGGTGTGATAGCCGGAGGCAGTATGCGTGCTGTATTGGAAAGTGCTGGTGTTACTGACGTTCTTGCAAAAAGTCTCGGTTCTGCCAATCCGCATAACGTGGTAAAAGCAACTATCAAAGCATTAGGTCTTTTAAGAGAGCCTGTACAAGTTGCTAAGCACCGTAGTTTGAAACTGAGCAAAGTATTTAACGGATAAATTCATCAATGGCAATTGGAATTATACCAGTTTCCTACGATAAAATGACCTTAGTTATGAAAAAAATAAAGATTACACAGGTAAAAAGCGGGATTGACAGATCTGAGCGCCAGAAACAAACCCTGATCGCTTTGGGCCTTAAAAAATTAAACGCTTCAAAAGAAGTGGAAGCTACTCCGCAGATACTGGGTATGGTTAATAAAGTTAGCCATCTGGTGAAAGTGGAAGAACTCTAAATAATTTGAAAATTTGAAAATATGGTAATTTGAAAATGAGCCAACTCTAATTGGTTCATTTTTAATTTAATTTTCAAAATTTCAAATTCACAAATTTTCAAATTAATCAACGCGAGGGGTGATTCCCCGTAAGTTCAAAATCAATACAAAATGAAACTACACACACTCAAACCTGCAGAAGGTTCAACTCACAAATCAATTCGTATCGGACGCGGTGAAGCTTCTGGTAAAGGTGGTACTTCTACAAAAGGTAATAAAGGTGGACAAAGCCGTGCCGGTTACAAAAGTAAAATGGCTCATGAAGGTGGTCAGATGCCTATTCAGCGTCGTATCCCAAAACGTGGGTTCAAGAATATCAACCGTGTAGAATACAAAGTATTTAATCTGGGTCAGATAGATCAATTGGTTGAAAAATATGCTTTCACAGAGTTTTCTCTTGAAAACCTCTATATCAATGGTTTGATCAGCCGTACTGATAAAGTGAAACTGCTGGCTAACGGCGAATTGAAAGCAAAGCTTTCTTTCAAAGTAAACGCTGCCAGTGAAAAAGCAAAAGGAGCTATTGAAGCAGCCGGTGGTTCCGTTGAAATTATCAAGTAATTTTAACGTAATTTGCCAGACGCACTCAGTGCGTCTTTTTGATTTTTGAGTATTAACTCTTTCAATTGCATTTAAGTGAAAAAATTAGTTCAGACCTTACGAAATATTTGGACCATCGAAGAATTACGTAACAAAATCGTTGTTACACTTGCTTTGGTATTTACTTACCGTTTGGGTAATCACTTTGTATTACCAGGACTTGATCCAAACAAAATTGAATTGGCACAACGTTCTGCAAAAAGCAATGGTCTTCTTGGGATCTTTGATATGTTTGCGGGCGGCGGTTTTTCCCAGGCTTCTATTCTTGCTCTGGGAATCATGCCTTATATCTCTGCTTCCATCTTTATGCAATTAATGACCATCCTGGTTCCGCAATTGCAGAAAGTTCAGAAGGAAGGAGACAGCGGTCGTAAGAAAATTAATCAATGGACACGGTACCTCACAGTAATCGTTACTGTATTCCAGGCAGGTGCTTATGTAGCTTATCTGAATAGTCCCGGTTATGCCGAAGCAATTCTTCCAGCTTATAAACCCTTCTTTGCTTTCTCTACTGTAGTTACGTTAACAGCAGGTACTTTGTTCGTAATGTGGTTGGGTGAAAAAATACAGGATAAAGGATTGGGTAATGGTACTTCCATTATTATCATGGTGGGAATCCTGTCAAGGCTCCCGGTATCTATTATCCAGGAATTTAGCGCCAAAGGGCAAAAAGGTGGCGGTGGTTTATTAATATTCCTTATTGAAATTGCAATACTGGTTACGATTATACTTGGATTGATCATATTGGTTCAGGGTGTACGAAAAATACCGGTTAACTATGCCAAGCAAATCATTGGTAGCAGGCAGTTCGGCGGAGCACGTCAGTTTCTTCCTATTAAAGTAAATAGTGCGGGTGTAATGCCTATCATCTTTGCTCAGGCAATTATGTTTTTACCAACCCTGGTATCTTTTACCAATATCGATTCAGCTCAGGGTATCGTGAAAATATTCAATGACCATAGTAATGTATGGTATATGATTATTTATTCTGTAATGGTAATTGGTTTTACTTTCCTGTATACTGCATTGATCTTTAATCCAAAGCAGATTTCAGAAGACCTGAAAAGGAATAACGGATTTATTCCAGGTGTGAAACCAGGGCAGCCTACAGCAGATTATATTGGATCCATTATGGATAAGATTACCTTACCGGGTGCGATATTCCTTGCCTTTGTAGGTATTTTACCAGGTTTTGCCCAAAGACTGGGCGTAACCCAGGGATTCAGCTCTTTCTTTGGAGGAACTTCTTTGTTGATTATGGTGGGAGTTATACTGGATACTTTGCAACAGATTGAAACCTATCTTCTGATGCGCCAGTATGATGGATTAATGAAAAGCGGAAGGATTCAGGGAAGACAAACGATTTCTACTACAACAACCATATAGTTAATAAAAAATTGTTGAACTTTGTAAACCTGCCTCCTGCTAAGTGCCGGAAGGCAGGTTTCTTTTTACAATGACCCGACGAATTAATATGATGATTCATAAAACAGAAGCAGAGATTGGTTTCATGAAGGAAGCAGCAACCCTGGTAAGTAAAACCCTTACTCAAGTGGCTACTTTGTTGAAGCCGGGTATGACTACTTTGCAGATCGATAAAATTTGCGCCGATTTTGTAAAGGACCATAAAGCCATCCCTTCTTTTTATAATTATCGCGGTTATCCGCATAACGTATGTACTTCAGTAAACGATGTTGTTGTACATGGATTCCCCAATCATGAACCCCTGAAAGAAGGAGATATTATTTCTGTAGATATGGGTGTGATATTAAATGGCTGGCATGGAGATCATGCATATACATTTATCATCGGGGAAGTTCCTGAAGAAGTATTAAAGTTGGTTCGCGTTACCAAGGAATCTTTATACAAGGGAATTGAGAAAGCCATCATTAATAATCGGGTGGGAGATATATCTTATGCTATTCAGGAGCATACAGAAAAAAAATATGGTTATGGTGTTGTGCGGGAATTGGTTGGGCATGGATTGGGAAGAAGCCTGCATGAAGATCCGCAGGTTCCTAATTACGGAAAAAGAGGAAGCGGACCTAAGATGAAAGAAAACCTGGTTTTGGCGATAGAGCCTATGATCAATATGGGATCGAGAGAAGTATATACAGACGATGATGGCTGGACGGTAAGAACACGCGATGGAAAGCCTTCTGTGCATTTCGAACACGATGTTTGTATTAAACGTAACCAGGCGCTGATACTCTCTGATTATAGTATTATTGAAGCAGCTGAAAAAGCAAACCCCCATCTCAATTCACTTTATTACTGAGCTTTTCTCATTATCTTACTAATAAATTAAGTAAGATGAAAAGTATTGCATTATGCCTGTGTTTGGCTGCTATGACCGGTATGGCATATGGTCAGTCCGCTGAAACTTTACAGATCCGTGCTGTACGTGAAAAAAACGAATACAGATGGATACAGGAATACATTCCTTTTTTGTCCATACCCAATATCGCTTCTGATAGTATTCAAATCAATAAAAATGCTGCGTATATTTTTCAAATGATGAAAAATCGCGGTATTGAGCATGTGCAATATTTAACTGCAGATAGTAAGGGCACACCACCCGTTGTATACGGTGAGGTAAATATTGCCGGAGCCGATAGTACACTGATTTTTTATGCGCATTATGATGGACAACCGGTGGATAGTACCCAATGGTCGAAGATTCTTTCTCCGTTTAGCCCTAAACTGTTGAATGGGTCCCTTGAAAATCAAGCATCCTTAATTCCTTTTCCCGATGCTACCGGTAAATATGATCCCGAGTGGCGCATTTATGCCCGTAGTGCATCAGATGATAAAGCAGGTATTATGGCGATCTTAGCGGCTTATGAAGCAGTAAAGCAAGCCGGGTATTCATTTCATTATAACCTTCGATTCTTTTTTGAAGGAGAAGAGGAAGCAGGCTCTACACATCTGTATCAGATATTTCAAAAATATACCAACCTGCTGAAATCGGATCTTTGGGTAATTTGCGATGGGCCGGTGCATCAATCTTCCAAAAAAATGATCGCATTTGGTGTAAGAGGAGATGCACATGTTGAAGTAACTGTGTATGGGCCCAGCAGGCCCTTGCATAGTGGGCATTATGGAAACTGGGCGCCTAATCCTTCGCTGATGCTGGCAAAATTACTTGCGTCAATGAAAGATGAGAAAGGGCGGGTAACCATTCCTGGTTTTTATAATAACATAACACCCCTTACCCCAGAGGAAAAGAAAGCGATTGCCGAAACGCCATCGGTGGATAGCCAGATGAAAAACGAATTGAAATTTTCAAATGAAGAAATGACGGGACTTGGGTTAACAGAATCGCTCATGTTACCTTCATTGAATATTAATGGAATGCAGGGAGGAAATATTGGCAAACAGGCCAGTAATGTAATTCCTACCAGTGCCAGCGCAGTACTCGATCTAAGAATGGTGATGGGGAATGAATATACGGTTCAGCAGCAAAAAGTGTTGAATTTTATCAGGAAACAAGGATATCATATTACTCAGCAGGAGCCTACCGATGCAGAGAGAAAAGAGTTTCCCAAAATAGCAAAGGTGAAATTGAGTGAAGGGTATAATGCGCAACGAACTTCCATGTCACTTCCATTTGCAAAAAAACTGATTGCCGCCGTAAAAAGCACTAGCCGGGAGCAACTGGTTTTATTGCCTTCTATGGGTGGAAGTGTTCCACTGTTTGTATTTGAAAAATACCTGAATGCGCATACCTTGATGGTGCCTATTGCAAACCATGATAATAACCAGCATGCAGAAAATGAGAATATACGGTTACAGAATTTATGGAATGGCATAGAAACTTTAGCAGCCATTATGATGATGAAATAAGATGAAAAAGAAAACATTAGTGGTAATAGGAGGTGGGGCCGCCGGATTTTTTTGCGCGGTAAATGCAGCAAGGATGAATCCCCTGTTACAGGTGATCATACTTGAAAAATCCAATCAACTTTTAGCAAAAGTAAAAGTAAGTGGTGGTGGCCGTTGTAATACTACCCATGCCTGTTTCGAAATTCCAGAACTATCTGCAAAATACCCAAGGGGCCGTAATTTTCTAAAAAAAGCATTTCATTGGTTCAATACCCAGGATACCATTACGTGGTTTGCAGAAAGAGGGGTGGGGTTGAAAACAGAGGCAGATGGAAGGATGTTTCCTGACACGGATGATTCACAAACCATTATCCAATGCTTATTAAAAGAAGCGGATAAGTATGGTGTAGCTATTAAACTCCAATCTGAAGTAATAAGCATTGAGAAAAAGGAAAATGGTTTTCAATTAAATACGCAGCTTGCTACAGTACATACAGATTTTCTATGCGTAGCCAGTGGCGGTTATCCTAAATCGGCTATGTTTGACTGGCTAACAACAACGGGTCATACCATCGAGGAGCCCGTACCTTCTCTATTTACTTTTAATATACCTGCAAATTCTATTGCACAGTTAATGGGAGTGAGTGTTGATAAAGTGCTGGTAAAAGTAATGGGCACCAAATTAGTGGAACAAGGGCCAATACTCATTACTCATTGGGGAATGAGCGGGCCTGTTATTCTTCGTTTATCAGCCTGGGGCGCCAGAGAGCTGGCCGATAAAAAATATCATTTTACAATACTGGTGAATTGGTTGCCAGATTATCGGGAACAGGATTTGCGAAGCGACTGGCAATCATTTAGGGAAGAATTGGCGTCGCAGAAACTAGGAAATAGGAATCCTTTTGGATTACCCGGCCGTCTATGGCTATACCTGCTTTCATCCAGCGGAATTGAAGCGGATACGCGATGGGGGGGTCTGCCAGCGAAAGAGCAAAACAGGTTGATCAAAAATATTTGCACACAGGAATTCGGAATCAAAGGGAAAACTACTTTTAAAGAAGAATTTGTTACCTGTGGTGGAATCAAACTAAGTGAAATCGATCCCAATACTATGCA
>CAIWKU010000057.1 GCA_903913355.1 uncultured Bacteroidota bacterium
CAGATGCATTTTGCGAATAGTAGTTCAGGTTAAAAGCGAGACCTGCATCCAGCCAATGGGTAATGCTATACCCTATTTCGGGGTTGAGACCAATATTAAAAGTTCCGGTACCCAGGGCAAGGTTCAGACCGGACCCGATAAAAATGTTTTCTTTTTTAAACTTCCCGTTCTGGCTATCATATTCATTCTGCTGGGCAAAAGCATGAACCGTAACAGTTAACAGTACAAAAAGAATCATATATACATTCCGGTTCCGCATAGGAGTCATTTGGTATCAAAAATTTACTTACAAACCTAGTTATTATAAGATCAGTAGTCTTTTTCGGATATATAAAATAATGTTAGTATCTGGTAAAATAGGCGAAAATGACTGTTTTACCCGGGTATTCGATGAATAGCCAAATTGACCAGACAAATCAGAATTTTGTTAATTGAATAGTAAATCAGGGGGGATCATGTATTTACAAATCATTCAATATAATCAGCTTATCGTCGAATTTTGTTTGAAATTATCAATTTTTGTTTGAATTTCTGCAGTATTTTGGAAAAAATAGAAGAAAATAGGTAAAGTGTAGTACAGACACGTCAAAATTTTAATATAGGTAGATTGACTAATTTTGCAAACTAACTAACGATTGTTTGCATATTATGATAACTTCTACCATGCCTACCAAAAGAAAATTATTAGTACCCGGTCTCAATACGAAAGGGCCGATTCATTACCAGCTTAGTGCGGCTGAGCTTGTTGAACAAACAATTATCAGAGGTCAGGGAGTATTAAACGATACCGGAGCACTTTGTATATCCACGGGTGAATTTACCGGCCGAAGTCCGAAAGATAAATTCATTGTAAAAGATTCGATTACAGAAAATACCATTGATTGGGGTGGGTTTAATATTCCGATTGATGCCAACTATTTTCAGCAGTTGAAAAAGAAAATATTGGATTACCTGGGTAACAAAGAAGAAGTATGGGTTAGGGATGCTTATGCATGCGCTGATCCGGAGTTTCAATTGAATATTCGTGTAATCAATGAAAACCCATGGAGTAATTTATTTGCCTATAATATGTTTCTTCGTCCCGAAGAAACCGAGCTCAATCAGTTTACTCCTGAATGGCATATTATACAGGCCCCGGGTTTCCTGGCAGATCCTGCTGTAGATGGAACCAGGCAACAGAATTTCGCGATTATTTCATTTACTGAAAAAACGATTTTAATTGGTGGATCCGGGTATACGGGAGAAATGAAAAAAGGCGTATTCAGTGTATTGAACTATCTGCTTCCCAACGATAAGCATGTATTGAGTATGCATTGCAGTGCCAATATGGGAATTGAAAAAGATGTGGCCATATTTTTTGGATTAAGCGGTACCGGTAAGACCACTTTAAGTGCTGATCCGGAAAGAGAATTGATTGGTGATGATGAGCATGGCTGGACAGATAAATCCATCTTTAATTTTGAAGGAGGTTGTTATGCCAAAACCATTGACCTGAAAGAGGAAAAAGAACCGGAAATATTTCATGCCATCCGTTCAGGCGCATTGGTAGAAAATATTGTTTTTTATCCTGGCACCCGGGTAATTGATTTTAGTAATAAATCGATCACCGAAAATACCAGGGTTAGTTACCCGCTCAATTTTATCAGTAATGCATTGGAGCCTTCTATCGGCGGATTACCCAAAAATATTTTCTTTCTCACCTGCGATGCCTATGGCGTTTTACCACCCATCAGTAAATTAAATCCCGGTCAGGCTATGTACCAGTTTATCAGCGGATATACTGCTAAAGTGGCTGGTACGGAAGCCGGAGTCACCGAACCCAAAGCCACATTTAGTGCCTGCTTTGGTGCTCCTTTTATGCTTCTTCATCCGGGGAAATATGCTGAAATGCTGGGTAAGAAAATGAAAGAACATAATGTTAAGGTATGGATGATTAATACCGGCTGGAGTGGCGGTCCCTATGGTATCGGAAAACGCATCAAATTAGATTATACAAGGGCCATGATCTCGGCAGCCTTACAGGGCAAGTTGGATAATGTGGAATACAAAGCTCACCCGGTATTTGGTGTTGATATGCCTGAGTATTGTCCGGATGTACCCGTTGATATATTAAACCCCCGCAACACCTGGCCCAATCAAAATGCTTACGACATAAAAGCAACCGAGCTGGCTAAACAATTCGTAGAGAATTTTGAAAAGTATGCAATGGGAGTGACAGAGGAAATACGTAAGGCAGGACCTTGCCTTAATTAACAATTAACGTGTTGTGTTATTAAGAAATAGTTTAGATAGCAATATAAGTTGAATGCTGGTATGTTTATAAGTTATTAGCGGGCATTGCGGATCATTGCGCTACGGCTTATAATAGTAGCCTTTAAAAGCGGCATCGCAAAGAACGCAATGAACCGCAGAGTACGCTAAGGAAAGTATCAATAATTAATTAAATTTCCATCTATTTTAATGGCACAACACGTCAACAATTATTAATTGTTAAATATTAATTTCCTCAAAACAGTCCAAACAAAGTACTGTCTACTTTACTGATAATATCACCGAAATTTTCTTCGTTTTCGGCGAATTTATTTTTATCACAATCGATGATCAGGAGAGGGCCTTCTTTGTAGCTGTCGATCCATTTATTGTAATATTCGTTTAAGCGTTTCAGGTAATCGAGGCGAATATTTTCTTCATATTCTCTGCCTCTTTTCTGGATTTGTGCAACCAGTGTGGGAACGGATGCTTTCAGGTAGATTAATAAATCCGGTGGCTGTACCATGGTTTTCAGGGTTTGAAAAAAATGGTAGTAATTATCAAAATCCCGTTTACTCATTAAACCCATTTCATGCAGATTGGGCGCAAAAATATTGGCATCTTCATAGATGGTTCTGTCTTGTATCACTGTTTCAGTACCATGATGAATATCTAATAATTGATTCAAACGACTGTTCAGAAAAAATATCTGCAGGTTAAAACTCCAGCGAGGCATATCCTCATAAAAATCCATCAGGTAAGGATTATGATCCACATCTTCAAACTGTGGTATCCAGCGATAATGCTTACTCAACATCTCGGTTAAAGTGGTCTTACCCGCGCCGATATTCCCGGCCACCGCTACATGTTTTGGTTTCTTTGCTTTTGCCATAAAAATGAAAGTACGGAATTTTAGTTTATAGTTTATGGTCCAGGGTTTATAGTTGTTGGGGGTTTGGTATTTGGGGTTAAAACTATAATTCCTTTGTGGTGTAATCTTAACTAGCCATAGTTCATACCGATAGCAGATCTGACCAGTTGCAGGGTTTGATCGGCACTGGCTCTTGCTTTATCGGCTCCCTGGCGGATAATTTTTTGTAACAAGGGCTTATTGTTTTGAATATCAGCGGCTTTTTCACGGATGGGCTTGATAAACAGGGCCATATCCTCGGCCAATTGTTTCTTCATATCGCCATAGCGTATCATACAATTGCCGGAACTACTGGCATTAAAATCGTCCTCAAATTTCTTAACCGTTTCGGGAGTACTTACCAGTCCCATCAGGGTAAACAGGTTTTCGATGTAATCTGGTTTTTTAGCATTGGGTTCTAAAGGCCCCTGGTCTGTTTTGGCTTTCATGATTTTTTTACGGATGGTTTCATCCTCATCTGCCAGATATAAAGTAGCCATCTGGTTTTCGCTTTTACTCATTTTTCCGGTCCCATCCAGACTCATGATCCGAACCAACTCACCCCCGTAATTGAATGCATAAGGGAGCGGTAATACTTCACCATATCGATAATTAAATCTTTCTGCAAAATTCCTGGCCATCTCCAGATGTTGCTCCTGGTCCTTACCCACCGGTACTTTTACCGCACGATGTATCAATATATCGGCTGCCTGCAAAACCGGATAGGTTAATAAACCCGCATTTACATTATCTGGCTGTAACCTCACTTTTTCTTTAAAAGTAACCGTTTTCTCCAGCTCCCCTTTATAAGCCAGCATATTCAGATACAAATACAGTTCCGCTATCTCCGGAACATCACTTTGAATGTATAAAGCCACTTTATCCGGATCTAAACCGCAGGCAATATTTTCAGCAATCACCCTGTGTACACTATTCTGTAATTCTTTGGTATCGGGGTGTGTGGTCAGACTATGCCAGTTAGCCACAAAAAAATAACAGTTATAAGCATCCTGCATACGCACATAATTGCGCATGGCACCAAAATAATTTCCCAAATGCAGAAACCCGGTTGGCCGAATCCCGCTAAGCACTACCTCTTTTTCCATAAGTGGCGAAGATAATGTTAGTAGATGGTTTGGGGGCGGGGAGTAGGTTTTTTTTTTGGCCTTTAGGTATAGGGTATTAGCTGTTGGGCATTGGCTTGTTGGGCATTAGCTGTTGGCTATTGGCTGTTGGCCATTGGCTTTTGGGTAAGTGAAAAGAATAATTTTGGTTAATGGAGCAAGGGGGAATTTGGTTTGAAGATATTGTAACTAATATTGCAGTATCCATTGAATATTTTACAAAATCCAAATGCCCCATGCCAATAGCCAATAGCCAAATGCC
>CAIWKU010000058.1 GCA_903913355.1 uncultured Bacteroidota bacterium
CGAGAAAACTATTCAAAAATCAAACGGAGATGTTTTTTTTGATTTTGGGAAAGATGCATTCGCCCAACTGCAATTTCATCTGGATAATGAAAAAGAGGATAGCCTCATAATGGAAGCAGGCGAAACAATGAATAACGATAATACGGTTAGTAAAAATCAATCTGGTAATATCAGGTATACTAAAATGAAACTGGGTGTTAAAAAAGGGGAACAGGATTACCTTGTGAAATGGCCGGTTGATAAAAAAAGAAATAGCCGGAATCCAATCCAGATGCCGGATGCTATAGGAGAAGTTTTTCCTTTCAGATATGTATCTATTCATAATTTTTCCGGGAAATTTGAAAAGGGATTTGTCAAGCGAAAAATGGTGCATTATCCATTTGATGATGAAGCAGCTTCCTTTTCTTCTGATAATACAATCCTTAACCAGGTATGGGACCTTTGCAAATACTCAATAAAAGCAACCAGCTTTACAGGCTTTTATGTTGACGGTGATCGGGAAAGGCTACCCTATGAAGCAGATGCAGTGATTAATCAATTATCGCATTATGGTTCTGATGCTGAATATTCAATGGCGCGCAGAACCATGGCTTACCTGATCTATCATCCTACCTGGCCCACCGAATGGAGTTTACAGAATGTACTGCTCGCATGGAATGATTATATGTATACTGGGGATGATGCATTCCTGAAAGAATATTATACAGAACTACAGAAAAAAATACTCTTACCCCTTGCAGGAACAAATGGGTTGATCAGTACACGTACAGATAAACAATCGCTTGATTTTTTACAATCTATTCATATACTTAAGGATTTTGATGGTAAACATGGACTCAAGGATAATGTGGATTGGCCCCAAAATGGAAATTATCAAGGAGAAAAAGAGTATTATGGTGAAACAGATGGGTTTGTATACACTACCTATAATGCAGTCATTAATGCCTATTATTATAAGAACCTGGTTGTAATGCAAAAAATTGCTCAGGTATTACGCAAGAGTAGTGATGCAAATATGTATGCAGCAAAAGCCAAACAGGTATGGAACGCATACCAACAGGTGTTTATTGATCCAGTAAACGGACTTGTGAAAGATGGAGACCAGACTAACCATAGCTCTTTGCATAGCAATATGTTTGCTTTGCTATTTGGACTGGTAGCTGAGAAAAATAAAAAGCAGGTAATCAGTTATATCAAAACCAGAAAAATGGCTTGCAGTGTATACGGTGCACAATTTTTACTGGAGGCATTGTACGAAAATGGGGAAGCCCAATATGCACAGGATCTGCTAACAGATACTACTGGCCGAAGCTGGTATAATATGATCAGAATAGGTTCTACCATTACCATGGAAGCATGGGATAAACTATATAAACCCAATCTCGATTGGAACCATGCCTGGGGATCAGCACCGGCAAACATTATTGTAAGAAAACTGATGGGCATTGAACCCATCACACCCGGATTTGGTATCATCCGTATCAAGCCTCAATTGGGAAACCTTTCCTACGCAAAATTGCATACTACCACAATCAAAGGAAAAGTATCGCTGGCTTATCAAAAAATAGAAGAGGAAAGCCATTGGAATATCCTCATTCCCGGCGCATCAACGGCGAATCTGTACCTGCCATTTCATACCGGTGAAAAAGAATTGTTGATGGATCAAAAAAGGATGACCATAAACCCAGAGAGTGGATGGTGGGTAATCAAAGGAGTTAATGCGGGGAGTCATCTAATCGTTATCAGTAAGAAAACCACTAATTAGCATTTTGCATATTTATAAAACCAAAAACAATGAAAAAAAAATCACCAACACCAAGCGCTACTCCTGAACCATCCAGGAGAAGCTTTATCCGAAATGCAGCTTTGGCCGCTGCAGGTTTTTACATTGTGCCCAGGCATGTATTGGGAAGAGGCTTTACGGCTCCCAGTGACAGACTTACCGTAGCAGGCATTGGTGCCGGTGGTAAAGGGGAGAGTGACTTATGGAATTTTTTCCAGAGTGGTAAAGCGGATATCGCATTTTTATGTGATGTAGATTCTCGTCAAACGGCAAAAAGCAGGGCACGCTATCCAAAAGCAAAAATCTATACCGACTATCGTGAGATGCTGGATAAAGAACATAAAAATTTTGATGCATGTTCGGTTTCCATCCCGGATCATATGCATGCTGTTGTGGCCATGGCGGCTATGCAATTGGGAAAACATGTGTATGTGCAGAAACCCTTAACGCATGATATCTATGAAGCACGAATGCTTACCAAAGCAGCGCATAATTATAAAGTAGTTACCCAAATGGGTAACCAGGGTGCTTCCGGTGATGGAGTTCGTCAATTGCAGGATTGGTATAATGCCGGAATTATTGGTGATGTGCATACCATCTATTGTTATACCGATCGGCCAGTATGGCCCCAGGGAATTCCCTGGTCTGATAGCAAACCACCTGTACCTGCCGAACTTGACTGGAACCTTTGGTTGGGCACAGCACCTTATAAAGATTATGTAGAAAAACTGGTTCCTTTTAACTGGAGAGGCTGGTGGGATTATGGTACCGGTGCATTGGGTGATATGGCCTGTCATATTATGGCCCCGGCATTTGCCGTACTTGGCCTGGGATATCCTATCTCGGCAGAATGTAGCGTAGCAACCCCTTATGTACAAAACTGGACACGCGGACAATACCCGGATTCAGGCCCTATATCCTCGTCTATCACACTTACTTTTAAAGGAATGAATGGCAAACCCGATGTAAAACTACATTGGATGGATGGTGGAATTCAACCCGATCGTCCGGATGAACTGGAAGCAAATGAAATAATGGGTGATGGAGGTAATGGCGCCATATTTATTGGCACAAAAGGGAAAATGAGTTGCGGTACTTATGGTAAAGTTCCCAATCTGTTACCTACCTCCCGCACAAAAGAAACCATTGTGCCACAAACGGTATCAAGAGTGATCAAAGGAGAGTCTGGTCACTATGCAGCATGGGTAGAAGCCGCTATCGCTGGGTATGGAACAGAACAGGCAAATAACCTCAGTTCTAATTTTGATATCGCCGGACCACTTACGGAAAGCGTTTTGATGGGCAACCTCGCTATTCGCAGCTACAATATTTCGAAAAAAGATGCGAAAGGGAAAGATGTCTATCCAGGTCGTAATATCAAACTTTTATGGGATGGCCCCAATATGCGAATTACGAATTTTGATGAGGCCAATCAGTTTGTGAAAAGAACCTATAGAGAAGGGTGGAGTTTGGGAGTGTAGAATAGTACCACTGATATTTTTTTTACCGCGGAGCACAAGAGAACACAGAGTTAACGCAGAGGAAACAATTCTTTGCGAAATCTCAGCCACTCTTGTTCTCCGCAATTTTTATAAGCAATATAACCATGCAACAGTTTAACCACCGATTTTGCAAATCCCCGATAAAACAATATCTTTAAACTACAAAGGTGATGGTGTTCCACCTATTTAACCGCCCGCCGGGGCTGATGACGCCTACAGATTAATTACTATTGCTAGTAATATTTACTCATAATTTGTAGGAATGAAAAGATTAAAAAATTCTATAGAACAGATTTTTGTAGCTTCTCACTTAGTAAAATGGACTTTACTGGTGCTTCCTCTATCTGTTGTTACGGGTAGCATGGTGGCTTTTTTTCTTTGGTCTTTAGATAAAGTAATCGATTTACGTGTAGCCAATCCATGGCTATTATTTTTCCTTCCTGTAGCAGGTATTATCATTTATCTTTTATATAAATACGTAGGAAAAAATTCCGATGCCGGTAATAACCTGATAATAGACGAGATTCATAAACCCGGTGCAGGAATCCCTGCAAGAATGGGGCCCTTGGTATTACTAACTACTTTACTCACACACTTATTTGGAGGCTCGGCAGGAAGAGAAGGCACTGCTGTTCAGATTGGAGGAAGCATTGCACAGTTTTTTGCCAAAAAATTTCGCTTGCAACCGGAAGATGTAAAAATGCTTTTAATGGCAGGGATAGCTGCTGGTTTTGGAGCTGTATTTGGTACCCGGGTAGCAGGTGCGATTTTTGCCATGGAAGTTTTAGCAGTAGGAAGAATAAAGCACGAAGCACTAATGCCTTGTTTTATAGCAAGTGTATTGGCTGATCTGACCTGTACATCCTGGGGTATCCACCATACCCAATACCATATTGATTTTGCAGAAAAGGGGGAAGTGTTTCTTTCCTATTTTCATTTTGATATATTCTTATTAACAAAAGTAATCCTTGCCGGAATTATATTCGGATTGGCTGGGTATTGGTTTTCTGCACTTACTCATGCCATAAAAAAATATTCCCATAAATGGATAAATAGTAAATGGATTATCCCGGTGATAGGGGGAGCTATTATTATCGGTTTAACCTTTGTACTGGGCACGCAGGATTATCTAAGCCTGGGAGTAAAAAGCACTCACCAGGGAGGTATTTCCATTCTCTCTTGTTTTAATCCGGGAGGTGCAGATTCATTTAGCTGGCTATGGAAATTATTATTTACCGCAATTACGATCGGAACGGGGTTTAAAGGTGGAGAAGTAACCCCCTTATTTTTTATTGGAGCAGCCTTGGGTAATTTTATTGCCATGCAAACAGGCGCACCGGTTGATCTATTAGCAGGATTGGGATTTATAGCAGTATTTGCCGGTGCCACCAATACACCTATTGCCTGCACAATAATGGGAGTGGAGTTGTTTGGAGGTGAAAATCTTATCTACTATGCAATAGCCTGTTTTCTCGCATATTATTTTAGCGGGCACTCCGGAATTTACCAGGCACAAAAAAGCAGTTTGGCAAAGCCCAAAAGATGGAAAGATTAGTTATTTCCTTTGCTATGAAGGATAGATTATTTATTTTTTGAAAGATAGACTTTCACTTTCGCATATAATTCTTCACTCAGTGGTACAATCGGCAAACGAAAATGATTGGTTAATAAACCTTGCTCAGCCATAAAAGCTTTTACACCTGCAGGATTATTTTCCGTAAACATCAGGTCATAAGCTTCAAGTAATGTATCGTTATTTGTTTGGCGGCTGCAAAATCGTATTTCAGACTTAGCCTGATCATTTCAGAAAACGATTTTGGAAAAGCATTGGCTGCTACACTTATCACACCATCCATACCACATGCTATTTGGGCAAGTGCCAAAGCATCATCTCCACTTACTACTAAAAAATCTTTGGGTCGGTCTCTGAGAATTAAAGCACATTGTGCCATATCTCCACTGGCTTCCTTGATGCCGGCAATATTTGGAACAGAGGCTAATCGGAGTGTGGTAGCAGCCGTCATATTTCTGCCGGTTCTACCAGGTACATTATATAGTAAAATGGGTTTGGGAGAAGCTTCGGCCAATGCTTGATAATGCTGGTAAATACCTTCCTGTGAAGGTTTATTATAATTGGGTGATGCACTTAAAACAGCAACCGCTTTATCCAAAGGGAAGGAATGCAGGTCTTTGATCAACTCGGCAGTATTATATCCCCCAATGCCTACTACTACGGGAACACGACCAGCCACTTTATCAAAAGTATAATTGATGATATCCATCTTCTCCTGCTTATCCAAAGTAGGTGTTTCACCAGTTGTACCCAGGGTTACCAGGTATTCAACCCCACCGGCAATGATGGCATCAATCAGTTTACCCAATGAGGTAAAATCCACTTTAAAATCAGGTGTAAAAGGTGTAACGAGCGCTACACCGGTACCTTGCAGTTGCTGACGTAAAGACATTTCTAGTATATGGTTTATTGTTTACTTTTTTGTTATTCCAATGAATACAATACATAGATTTTATGCATTGGTTTCTTCTGCAGGCAGCTCTTCCCAGAAGCCCATCTTGCCGTATTTTTCAATCCTATCTATGGTTCTTTGCTCTGGACTTATCTTTTCAATTTCTTTTAAATTTTTGAGAATATAGGATTTCAAAATATTTGCTGCATCAGCATAATCCCAGTGAGCACCACCCAGCGGTTCATGAACAATTTCATCTACCAGACCAAACCCTTTCATATCGGTTGCGGTTAAACGCAATTGCTCTGCCGCAGTTTCTTTTTTATCCCAGCTGCGCCAGAGAATAGAACTACAGCTTTCAGGAGAAATAACTGTATACCAGGTATTCTCCATCATCAATACCCGGTCACCCACACCAATTCCTAATGCACCACCACTGGCACCTTCGCCGATAATTACAATAATCACAGGAACTTTTAAACGGATCATCTCGTAAATATTTCTGGCAATGGCTTCTCCCTGACCTCTTTCCTCTGCTTCGAGACCAGGATAGGCGCCGGGCGTATCTATCAGGCAAACAACAGGCTTATTAAATTTTTCTGCAAGTTTCATCAGGCGTAATGCTTTTCGATATCCTTCCGGATTCGCCATACCAAAATTTCGCAGTTGACGGGCTTTTGTATTGATCCCCTTTTGTTGCCCGATGATCATAATGGTTTCACCATCTAACTGGGCAAAGCCACCCACCATGGCTTTATCATCTTTAAAATTCCTGTCGCCATGCAGTTCCACAAAATGGGTACACATTTTCTCGATATATTTCAGCGTATACGGCCTGTCGGGATGCCTGCTTAACTGAACACGCTGCCAGGGAGTAAGATGGGTAGTAATTTCTTTTCTTATCTCAATAATAGAATTTTCTAATTGCTCTATAGTAGCGGTATAATCTATCTTAGGATTCTTTTCAGCCAGCTTACGGGTATCCTCAATTTGTTCATATACATCCTTTATCGGCTTCTCAAAATCCAGGAACTGTCTATTGGGGTATTGTGGCATATTATATGGTTAAGTAGGTAAAAATAAGGCTTGCAAGTTTTTTAAGAAAAGATTTGTTTGAAAAAGGCGTTTCCCCTTATCTTTGCCGTCCTTAAAACGGGTTAAACAACCTGTTTTGAAGAGCCTTAATGAGTTATTAATTACTATTTATTTCAATACTTAGTGATTATTTCTTGGATCGGTAGTTCAGTTGGTTAGAATGCCGCCCTGTCACGGCGGAGGTCGCGGGTTCGAGTCCCGTCCGGTCCGCACAGATTACCTTGAAACCCGCGCTAGTCGCGGGTTTTTCTTTTTAGTAGATATAAAGCAAATTAGTTATCAAACTGTACTGGTCGCCTACCAATTCTTTACCAAACTTGATATTACTAAGCTAATTGATTAACAAAAGTTGCTTAGGTAATCAAAAAAAAATACATTCACATAGTAAAATATTTATATAACTACGGCTGCTATAAAAACTCCTTGAATTGAACAAAAAAGCATTGGCCCAGCTCTTGAGATTTATCTATAGAAATAATTTTGAAAATGTTAAATATTTGTATGCAATGATTGTGGTGCCTCTTTTCAAAACGATTATGAAAAGCCTATCCTTGTAAATA
>CAIWKU010000059.1 GCA_903913355.1 uncultured Bacteroidota bacterium
CCAGGCCGTTACCGCCAGCGAAACCAAGGATGATCCGAAGAAAAAATCTGCCCGTCCGCGTAAACCCATTACCCTCAAAACCGCTAATGGCACCGAAGAAGCCGAAGTAATGCAGGAAGCCCCTGCTGCACCCGTATCTTCAGGCGGTGCCCCTTCTCATAAAGCAGGGCCCATTAAAAAAGCCCCGATTAAAAAAGCAAAACAAGAAGCCGCCCCTGTTGGAGAAGCCGAATCAGCTTCTGAGCCCGGACAACCGCAGGATGCACAAGGTGCTTCTGCAGCCGAAGCAGAAAATAACAATGGCGATGCCAATGCCCCTCAAGCCGGTGAAGCCGGTTTACCCGAAACCCCTCAACAACAACATCCCCGCCACCAACAACGCAAAGAACCCGCATTCAATATCGAATTTGAAGGCGTGATCCTGGGCGAAGGTGTATTGGAAATGATGCCTGATGGATATGGTTTCTTACGCTCTTCCGATTATAACTATCTCTCTTCTCCGGATGATGTTTATGTTTCTCCTTCTCAGATCAAATTATTTGGTTTGAAAACAGGAGATACCGTGCATGGAGCTGTTCGTCCGCCGAAAGAAGGTGAAAAATATTTTGCTTTACTGAAAGTGGATAATATCAACGGCAAACGCCCCGATGAAGTGCGCGACCGCGTTCCGTTTGATTACCTGACTCCACTATTTCCTTTCGAAAAATTAAACCTGTTTACAACTTCCAATAATTACAGCACCCGTATCATGGACATTTTTACGCCCATTGGTAAGGGTCAGCGTGGATTGATTGTAGCCCAACCCAAAGTGGGTAAAACCATGCTGCTGAAAGAAGTAGCCAACGCCATCGCTGCCAACCACCCGGAATGTTACCTGATGGTGGTATTGATTGATGAGCGCCCGGAAGAAGTTACCGATATGGAACGCAGCGTTCGCGCGGAAGTAATCGCCTCTACTTTTGATGAGCCTGCTGAAAAACACGTGAAAGTATCTACCATCGCTTTACAGAAAGCAAAACGTTTGGTAGAATGTGGTCATGATGTGGTGATTCTGCTGGATTCCATTACTCGTCTGGCTCGTGCACACAATACTGTAGCACCTGCATCCGGTAAAGTATTATCCGGTGGTGTGGAAGCCAACGCTATGCAGAAACCCAAACAATTCTTTGGTGCGGCCCGTAAAATTGAGCATGGTGGCTCTTTAACCATCCTGGCTACTGCATTGATTGAAACGGGTAGTAAAATGGATGAAGTAATTTTTGAAGAATTCAAGGGAACAGGTAATATGGAATTATTGCTGGATAGAAGATTGGCGAATAAACGCATCTTCCCTGCGATTGATTTATCGGGTTCTTCTACGCGTAGAGATGATTTGTTATTGGATAAAGAAGTGTTGCAGCGTATGAATATCCTGCGTCTGTTTATCAACGATATGAATACAGAAGAATCGATGAGCGAGTTGCTGAAGAGAATGCGGGGTACAAAAGACAATGAAGAGTTCCTGATGTCAATGAATAGATAGGTTCTCTCTATAAAAAACTTAACCGTGCCTTTGTTATAGTGTGTAAATTTTTATTTCACACTGATAAGAGAGGCGCGGTTTTTTTATGGCTATTCATTCCTCCCTGCGTCCTTTGCGGTTCCCCG
This sequence comes from uncultured Bacteroidota bacterium, assembly GCA_903913355.1. Classification (GTDB taxonomy): domain Bacteria; phylum Bacteroidota; class Bacteroidia; order Chitinophagales; family Chitinophagaceae; genus Sediminibacterium. The sequence goes on from CAIWKU010000059.1 coordinate 1,648, forward strand.
CGTTCATTGCGCTGCTGGTTTTCAAGAATCTTGAAAAAGCGGCAGCGCAGGGGACGCAAAGAACCGCAAAGGACGCAGGGAGGTGAAACACAATTTATTTAAGCCAATTATTAAATAAACCTAATATTCTCTTATACTCATCCGTCCAGCTGCTGGGTTCTATGAAGCCGTGGTCTTCTACGGGGTAAGGAGCGATGCTCCAGTTATCTTTTCCGAGTTCGATTAGTTTTTGAGATAACCGAACCGCATCCTGAAAATTTACATTCGTATCCACCATACCATGACAAATCAGCAAATGATTCTTCAACCCGTTCGCAAAATTGATGGGCGATGATTTTGCATACGCCAAACTATCATTAAACGGCTCATTCAAAATCTGTGCAGTATATCCATGGTTATAATGCGCCCAATCCGTAACCGGCCGCAATGCAGCACCCGCCTTAAACACATCCGGTGTAGTAAACAAAGCCATCAAGGTGATAAACCCACCATAACTACCTCCATACAAACCAATCTTATCCGCATCAATCCCATATTTATCTACCAATAATTTAGCACCATCCACATTATCCTCCAGATCCTTTCCTCCCATAAAACGATAGATACCCGTTCTCCAATCACGGCCATACCCACTGCTGGCGCGGTAGTCAATATCCAATACAGTATATCCCAGATCGGTTAAAAGATTATTGAACATATATTCCCTGAAATAGGAACTCCACCAGTAGTGAACATTCTGCAGATAGCCTGCTCCATGCACAAATAATACGGCTGCTTTATTTTTCTTTTCCGCCGCAGGCTCATAAATACGTGCATATACATTGGCACCATCCCTTGCCGTAAAACTAATCACTTTCGGCGCTCTCCAGGGATAGGCTTTGAACTCATCGCTCATGGCTTTATCAGTAACCTGCACAGGTTTTTTTCCGGGCGCATTTTCCTGTATATATAATTCCCAGGGTTTGTTACTGTATGAGTAGCGATAAGCAATGTATTTTTCATCGGGCGATAAACTCACTTCATAACCCCCATCCATATTGGTGATCTTTTCTTTTTTGGTACCATCGGTTTTCATCCGGTACCAGTTTTGTTTACCGGGATGTTCTTCATTGGTAAGCAGGTAAAATAATTGCTTGTTCTTACTAAGTACCAGCTCCTGTACTTCGTATTTTCCTTCGGTCAATGCTTTTTTTGTATGGCTGCTGATATCATAGGTATAGACATGTGAGTAGCCGGTAGCTTCGCTTTGGTAATAGAATATATTCTCATTCACCCAACCGATCCTGGCACCAAAACCTCCGCCGCCAATGCCGGGACCGGAGATCCAGGCACTATCGTGTTGCCTGTCGAGCAGACTCAGTTTACCGGTTGCCGCATCAAGTTGCATGATCCAACGATCTTTATAATCCTGTGAGCGGATATCTACAATGGCATAACTACCCGATTCGTTCCAGAATGGTCCACCGATGGTTACACTACGCGCAACGGCTCTGCGGTTAGCAAATTTTTTGGGATAGTCTTTGGTGTATTCCGGCGCATCGGTAATACCGGGGATAGAATCTACTGATACAAGAATCAGGGTATCTTTTATTTTATCATACACATAAAAATCATATTTGCCCAAGGGCGCACCTACTTTGGTTCGGTTGGGGATATCGGTGGTAAAACCCGATTCTGTTACATAATCCGGAACAATCGCGTTTTTGGCATTAGCCGGTGGCTGGTATAAACGATAAGTAACAAAACGTCCATCCGGACTGATCTGCAAACCCTGTAAATTCTTATCACCAATACCAATTATTTTCAAAGTATCGGTATCCTTCTGTGTTTTGAGGAAAGCTGTTCGCTGGTCTCTTTTGTCTTTTCTTTCTTTCAAAACCTGGAAAAGAGAGAGTTGCTCCTGTTGTAACCATTGCTCCTGGTTGCCACCCGCTGAGGCAGCAAAACCACCCCCACCGCCACCTTGCGCACCACCACGGGCGCCACCTCCACCTCCTTGTCCACCACGACCACCTCCTCCTTGCGGGGCAGCGGGTGCGGCTGTTTCAGAACCTCGGGTAATATTGGTTAATTGAACAGTAATCCCCGATTTGATATTCCATCCATACAAATTCTGGCTACGGTTGTATACAATCCATTCGTCTTTTTGGATAAATTTTGGAGAAGACTCGAAATCTTCGGTCTGGGTAATACGGGTAATCTTGCCGGTTTTGATCTCAACCAGATATAAATCACCCCGATACACATATACCATTTGTGTATTGCTACTATTATACACCGCATTGGCAATGGCCGATACTTTCTGGGTTTCCAGGTAATTTGCCTTCTGAGGGGCCGTTCCGGAAATAGAAAAATAGTAAATAGAATCAGCAACTTGGTTAAGCGGATTCCAATTAAAGTAAATGTTTTTGCTGTCTCCGGACCAAAAAACATTGCTGGGAGAGGTTCCGATCCACTTGGGATCTTTCATAATCTTCTCAACCGTAAGGGTTTGAGCGGTTGCGGCTGATGCCATCAATAATAGACAATAGAAGAGTAGCAGTTTTCTCATGCTTGCAGTTTTAGGGATATAAATCTATTACAATGAGGTGAGGATAAAGCAGAGTTGGGGAGGAATTTTTTAAACGGGTGAATGAGGGGTTTGGGGATGCGTATTGGGTTTGCTTTGCGTTCTTTGCGTTACTGCTTTTAAAAGTGCCAATAGTAGCAATAAACATTAAAACTTTGAGTAATGATCAAACCCTTATAAGCTGTAACGCAAAGAACGCAGAGGACACGCAATGAGCGCAAAGAGTGGCTTTATTTGTAATACCTGTTCTGTTCAATTTCTTCCCGCACTTTATCTGGAACGAGGTAGCGTATGGTGCGGCCTTCTTTGATATTATCACGGATTTGCGTAGCGGAGATTTCGAGCATGGGGGCAACCAGGATCGTGATAGTAGCACCCAATGAGTCCTGCACAGGAAACTGCGGGCGGCGGTAGATGATGAAGGGGTAATTTTTTACCAGCAGTTCATAGTTCTTCCATCTTTTCAGGTTCTGAAAACTATCGCTTCCCATGATCAAAGAGAATTCGTGGCGTGGATATTTTTCCTGCAGGTAAGTGAGTGTATCGATCGTATAAGAAGGTCTTGGTAATTTGAATTCAACATCGGTGGCCCGTAAACGCGGATCTTCTTCTACTGCCAATTGTACCAGGAATAATCGATGGTATTCATTCAATAAAACTGAAGAAGGCTTTAACGGATTCTGCGGGGATACCACAAACCATACCTGGTCCATATCGGTATAATTCGCCACATGACTGGCTATGATCAGGTGACCGGTATGGATGGGGTTAAAAGAACCGAAATAGAGTCCGACTTTCATGTATATTATTGATAATCAATTATTTGCGAGCAACTTGCTTATTACGGGTTACTGGTTTTTGGGTATAGGTTCTACGAAAATGCTGTCGGCTTCGTTGAGGCGTAAGCTTAGGTGGTAGCCGGCAACGGAAATAGAGATTGGGTCGCCGAGGGGGGCAACCTGTTCTATTTGCACAAATTCGCCGGGAACACATCCCATTTCCATGAGCTTGATAAAGATCTCGTCTTTCTCAAAGGAGTGTATCACCGCTTTTTCTCCAATCTTTAATTCTGACAAACGTTTCATCTCCAGGCTGTTTGAATAATCATTAAAGGTAAACTGGTAAGATGGGTTTTTGTTACGATTTTTGGATTAATACATGATATTATTGTTGCTTTTACTCTCTTCTTATAGAAAAAATTCGATAAGCTTTCTTGGATTCCTCTTTTTTAAAATTTGCTTTACAATAAAAGCCATTCTGAAATTTAACAAATATTATTCCCCTTTTTTATAGTAATTATCTTTTATATATTCATTATTTCATATATTCAAGTCGAGCTTTATTAATCAATAAAATCAATGTAATGCAAAGCACTATCAAAACTTTATCTATCGCCCTCCTTTTAGGGGTTTGCTTTTTCGGCACATCCTGTGCCACAGTTCTTGGTGGTAAGGTAACTACCTGTCAGGCGGTTAAACCCAAAGAAGGAACAGAACCACGACAAGTAAGAATTGGATACCTGATCGTTGACGTGCTCTTTGGATTGGTTCCAATTGGGGTTGATTTTTTAACGAATGCCATATATAAGCCCTGTCCGGAAACAGCGCCAAAATCTGTTCCTGAGAAATCGAAATAGTCGCTTCCTGTAAAAACTTTTCTTTTTATGCCCAACTCAGGTTACGAGTTGGGCTGGCTGTTATGGCATTCTTTTAACGAGGCAAGGGGGCTTTCGCATTCGATTTTATTATTTGATCCCACACGCCTCTATGATTGATTTTGGTCGAATAAACAACGCTGGTTAGCAAAATCCCTTCGTTGATTATTTTAATCAGTAATTTGCTGATATGCTTTGTTGAAATACAATCTCTATCTATGATACGCCCGCAAAAACAATTACGCAAACTACCTATCTGGTTCAGATTAATCATGGCTATTTGTTTACTATGTAATTTTTTTCAATTAGAGATATTTGATATTGACCAACATAGTCTGCTCCTAAAAACCCTGCGAGTATTCGGTTTACTTGGGTTTGCATTGTTTGTCTATGGCACTTATATCAGCAGCAACAAAACAACAACCTGAACTGATTACTAATCGAACCATGGCCTCAATTATTTTTCGTTCCGCAGATAAATCCTTATCACTAGCCGGCAAAAACGCTTTAAAGGAATTTATTATCCGGCTATTTAAGAAAGAGAAACATACTCTTGGATCGGTTACTTATGTGTTTTGTTCGGATGAGTACCTGTTGCAGATAAATCGCGATTTTTTGCAGCATGATTATTATACGGATATTATCACATTCGGCCTTTCTGGGAAGGGGGAGCCGATTGAGGCAGAGATTTACATTAGTATTGACAGGGTAAAAGACAATGCTGCCAATCTGGGTGTTTCCTTTACCAATGAGGTTTGCCGGGTTATATTTCATGGTGCTTTGCACTTATGCGGGTATAAAGACAAAAGGAAAAGTGAAATTGCCACCATGCGGGCAAAAGAGGACCAATATTTGCGTCTCTATCAAAAACAGGTTTCATGATCAAATCCTTACTCATTTCCCTCTTAATAGTCCCTTTATTTAGCATTGCTCAGGTATCTGTGGTTGACCTGGATAAAAAACCTTCCCCACAACCCATTACCCGCGATGCAGAAGTAGATATCTGGAACAATGGCCAGAATGCATACAAGGGGCTTTCGGATAAGGCAAAGGAAGTGGTGTACTGGACCAATTACGCCAGGTTTCACCCCAAACGTTTCTGGGATAGTGTGATTGCCCCTGTGTTAGAAGCATTTCCAACCTTACATGGTCCAGAAGCCAGGAGCCTGCAACAGGAGATGATGAGTGCGGGTAGTTTACCTATGTTCTCTCTGAATACCACACTAATCAGCACGGCACAGGCGCATGCAAATGATATTGCACGGAAACAAGCGCCTATCAGTCATAATTCAACCAACGGAACTGATTTTGGTACCCGCTTAAGGAAAGCAGGTATACAGCACTGCGCCAGCGAAAACCTTTCCCTGGGTTCGGATATTGTTTTATCAGTAGTATTACTTTACCTGGATATTGGTTTAAGCGATGCGGGGCATAGAAAGACCTTATTAAACGCCAATCTATTAGAAATGGGGGTAGGACTGGCCAAGTATGGTAAGGAAGAAGTGTTTATAGTAGAAGATTTTGCCTGCTCACAACAGTAAACGGGTTCCACGTAACACAGTTTCACCCCGAAACATAAGACTTCTCAGAAAATAAAACTGTTCCACGTAACACAGTTTCACCCCGAAACATAGTTTCTTTGCAGTATGGCAAGGAAAAGATGGACCCCACAAACAGATATCACGGATTCCCTGATCAGGATCCGGGAAAAAAAGAAATGGCAACTGGGTTTCCGCCGCTATGTAATCGAGAAAAAGCCGAGCGAAGCTTATGCTCCTTATTTTGGTTTAGATATCGAAACCCTGAGAGAATGGTTTGCCATCCAATTTACCGAAGAGCTGAACTGGGATAATTTCGGCAAAGCCTGGCAGTTTGATCATATCATACCCACCAGCTATTTTGATTTTACTCATGAAGAAGACCTTAGATTATGCTGGAACTTCATCAATATACATGTAGCCCGGCTGGAAGAAGGAAAGCCCATAAAACCCATTGACCCCTTATCTACAAAAGCTTATTTCAAAGCCCTCTCAGAAAAAACAGGTTATTCTCTTTGTATAAAGATGCTAACCAAAATCGAGGAAATCGAGCATACCCAACCATTTAACCATTCAGCCATTGAACAATTCCTTTTACAGAAGAAAACTGAAATAGAAATCAAACAAACCCTCAGCTCCGAAGAATTCACACAACTTAATCAAGGCACTCAACTAGCTGACATTTTACTGGAAAGGGAAATCCTTAGAAAATTCAGCTCTTCACAGTAACCGCGGACTATCTTTGCAAACTATGTTTCCTGAATATGATGTAATAGTAGTAGGGGCCGGACATGCCGGTTGTGAGGCAGCGGCGGCGGCGGCCAACCTGGGTAGTAAGGTATTGCTGATTACCATGAATATGCAAACCATTGCCCAGATGAGCTGTAACCCCGCCATGGGTGGTATTGCCAAGGGTCAGATTGTAAGAGAGATTGATGCCATGGGTGGGTATAGTGGTATAGTGAGCGATCTGAGCACCATTCAATTCAGAATGCTGAACAGAAGCAAGGGCCCTGCTATGTGGAGCCCGCGCACACAGAACGACCGGATGTTGTTTGCCGCTACCTGGCGCGAAATGCTGGAGAAAACACCTAATGTGGATTTTTACCAGGATATGGTTCGGTCTATTATTCTCAAAGGAAACAAAGCCTGTGGGGTAGTAACTGGATTGGGTCATGAAGTGCATGCGAAATCGGTAGTGGTTACCAGTGGTACTTTTTTAAATGGGATCATTCACATTGGCGAAAAACAATTTGGCGGTGGAAGGGTAGCTGAGAAAGCGGCCACCGGTATTACCGAGCAATTGGTAGCCTTTGGTTTTGAAAGCGACAGACTGAAAACAGGTACACCTCCGAGAGTAGATGGTCGTAGCCTGGACTATACAAAAATGGAAGAACAGAAAGGAGATGATGCCATTGTAGGATTCTCTTATTCTGACGTGAAGAAAATA
>CAIWKU010000060.1 GCA_903913355.1 uncultured Bacteroidota bacterium
TAAGAGAGTCTAGTAATACTTGTGTGTGCAAATAAGTTAACAACATAGAAGCTGTATCAGCCACATTCAACTTACCCGCTATATCCGGCGACTTCAGGTAATTCGACAACATCGCTGCGGTATCGCTTATCGACAGTTTAGCGCGAATCTTTGCTTGAACAAATGCTATTGAGTCTAAGAATACCTGTGAATGAAGATAGGAAGACAACATCGCTGATGTATCTGAAATAAACAGGAAGGATGAAATCGGCAATTTTCGTAAACTACCATTTATGGTTGTAACCAAAGAATCAGACAGATTCCCATTTGGCAATATAAGATTGGTTGCATTATTCAATATACCGGGCTCCCACCATTGCTTAGTATCATTCCAAACCAATACCTGGCCCGTTTGTGGAATAGCAGCAGAAAGATTCTGGTTCATCAGTTTACCTGCATTCCAGATGGGAGAGGTATAATTTGCCGAAACAGAAATATTCTTACCGGTTTTTGAAATAACAATGCTGGTATCACCTGAAATAGTAATTGCCCCCAGTTCGCCATTTACCGTTGTCTGGCCATTCGAAAAATTCGCAAAAGGGAACCATGCATTCGCCTGGCGTGCATAAAATTTATTATCCGAATTAGTATAGATCATCATTCCATTTACCGGACTATCAATGGCAAGTGTATCATAAACACGTGAAATTAAAATTGCCTTATTAGCACCATCGATTTGTAATGCAATATTTGAATTGATAAAAAAAGTAGTCCCGATAGCCACTCCAGAAGCATTCACCACATTATGTGATTTCATATTCAGGTCCATTGCCGCAGTATGGTTACCCATATTATCGCCAAAAGACTGTGCCCCTGCTGACAGAAAAGATACTGATAAGATCAGTATGATTAACCCCTTGCAGGTTAGATGATGAACGCATTTTCTCACTAGTAGCATCTGTTGTTTATCGAATTACTTCAGGCATTATTTAATTATGACAATTTTATATTGACTACCCAATACGGTTACCGGCTGATCTGTATAATTGGCAAATCTGATAGATACAGTATCTGTTGCACTTACCCAGGCTGAGTACACAGACCATTGCTTATAATCATCCTGAGGAGTTACTAAAATCGGATCGCCTTTAACCACTCCTTTAACTGTAACAGTAACTACTGCTGTTGTATTGGGAGGGATACTCACATTTTCACCCGTGCTAACAGCCAGGTTCAGTATGAGATTTGTGATTGTGGTTACACTTTGCTGAGCTGCCTGGGGGGTGCGCCAGTTTACATTGCCCAGACTATCCGTAACCAGGAACGTATTCGGCGGACCGGGTTTAATACTCGCATTTACATTGGTCACATTTGCGTTTGCGGCAAATAAAGCGTATGGTACACTCATCAATTGTGAGGTGCCCATATCTCTATAATTGTCATCGGGTGACCAGTTCGAAGCAGCCTGCGATGGTTTAACGGCAATTTTGAGGTTAAAGAAATAAGGACCATTTCCCCAGTCGATCTGACCAATATTATTGATCGAAGTTGCGGCAGTCCGTATCCCATTACCAATTTGTAAACCAAATACTCCATCGGGATTGGATTTCACCTGAAATGTCTCTTCCCAAACAGTAGCTCCATTTAAAATATTGTTCTGAATAATAGCACCCTTTGCATAAATATCACTATTGATCGCTCTATTTCCGAGTGAGTCTTTAGCAATTGCCTGAAAATTGATAGATAGAGGTGCTTGTGCGTGAATCGATCCAAGTGTGCATAGTAAAACAATAGTGAGCAGACAATTTCTACATTTATTTCGTAAATGAAATTGCCTATCAGGGATATTGGGTTGTAAGCAAATTTGCATAAATAACGATTAATGATTTTATGTGCACTTATAGTTTTATGAGCTTTGCAGAAGTATGTCCCGTCATGATATCCACCGTTATAAAATAGGTTCCAGTTGGATAATTGGATACATTAAGGGTAAATCCGGTTACCAAACTACTCATGGTAACAACCTGGCTAAACAGTATTCTACCTTCGAGATTCATTATTCTAAGCTGGCAGGAAAGACCTGCATCAAACTGTCCAAGGCATTTAACAATGCTAATTCCCCTTGTTGGATTCGGATACACGAGAAGTTCACTGGTAATAATGGCAAGTGGTGCGATCTCCTTACAAAAAGCTCCAAACTGTCCATTGGCTTTGCCAGGGGTTGAAAAAATATCTAACCCTGATGAAATCTGTATACATTTTAGATAACCATTTATATCCACAGAAGATCCTCCATTTAAAATCGACCAGCCAGAACCCATAATTGGTGAAAAGCTATATGATGAAATGATTTGTGCCTTGCTGATAATTGAGGTCATCAGGAAAAAAAATATAAAACCGATTTTCTGAATGATACGCATGTATGAAAGGATCGATACCCGTTTTAACTATGCCAATTAATTAATATAGTTAGGTTCTTATTTTTCATCACTCCAAATTCCCGACCGCCCGATCCAGCATTATCCTTTTTTAATACTCACTTACCCAGGTAATCATGCAAATTGCCGGGCTTAATCACCCCCTCTCCTGATTTTGGAATAATACCAGGAGATTTGAATAATTCAACCCAATTAATTGTTTAGAAATGCAAAAATTATTAGTATTTCTAATATATATAACGCTTTAGAGGATAATAAAATTGTCGCAAAAGTGCTAAACCACTACATTTTTGTAGTGATTCGGCTATGAAAAGGGTTTAGCCAGGGGCAAAAAAAATAAGATCATGAAAATCATGATCTTATTAATATATTAATTTTATAATATTGTTTGTGCCCCTAAACCTTGAAATGAGAGAAGGCCTTATTTGCCTCTGCCATACGGTGGGTATCTTCTTTCTTTTTGAAAGCAGCACCTTCGCCTTTGGCTGCTGCAATGATTTCATTGGCTAATTTATCGGCCATGGTACGACCATTTCTTTCACGGCTGTAACGAATCAACCATTTCATACTCAAAGAGATTTTTCGGTCAGCTCTTACCTCAGCAGGAATCTGGAAAGTTGCACCACCTATTCTGCGACTACGAACCTCAACAGCTGGGGTAACATTTGCGATCGCCCTTTTCCAGGTTTCATAGCCATCTTCTCCGGTAATTTTGGTAACCTTATCTACCGCATCATAGAAAATGTTGATAGCAGTACTTTTTTTACCTTGCCACATCAGGTTATTGATAAAACGGGTAACCAGTTTATCGTTGAAACGTCCATCAGGAGCGAGTGGTAATTTTTTGGCTTGTGCTTTACGCATGTGATTTGCGAATTATTTTATGAATGAATTGCTGATTATTTTTTGGCCTTCTCTTTCTTTGTTCCGTATTTAGAACGGCTCTTTTTACGGTCTTTTACACCGGCAGTATCCAGACTACCCCTTACAATATGGTAACGTACCCCTGGTAAGTCTTTTACACGACCACCACGAATCAATACAATGGAGTGCTCCTGTAAATTGTGTCCTTCACCCGGAATATAGGCAATCACCTCAATTTTATTGGTCAATCGCACTTTCGCCACTTTACGTAAGGCTGAGTTTGGTTTTTTAGGCGTAGTAGTGTACACACGAGTACAAACACCACGGCGCTGAGGACATGCATCCAAAGCCCTGGACTTACTTTTGGCCCTGATAATTTCGCGACCTTTTCTTACTAATTGCTGTATTGTAGGCATTCTGATCCGTTTAAAATTTCGGACGGCAAAGGTAATAGCTGGAACCGAAAAACCAAAATGTTTTCTGAATAATTCAGCGTTATGGGAACAAATAGCTGATTTCCCTCAAAAAATAGGGTAAAATCGGCCGAGTTTCACCTGGATTACTGCCTGATTTGGACAGATCACAGGTATTTATACTTTTTGTATTCCCCGTTTTTCAACCCTTTTTCCCAAACCGCCTTTATAAAAGAGAAATGCTTTGTAATTTGAGTGAGTAACCCTTCTTTGCTCCCTGAAAATCAATCTCAAAAAGCAAAGTTATGCAAAAGGGTACACTTTTTATCCTGATCCAGGGTATTCTCTGTTGTTCAGGAATTTTCTCACAGTCGGCAGTCGGTCCTGTATCTTATTCTGTTCCTGGACAGGTTTACACACAGGTATTTGATGGCTTACCTTCTTCAGGAACCTTTTCATTAACTGGAAAAGGGCCTTTTAATCTCTCCAATGCTCCAGTGAATGCCCAATCAATGGAGGGATGGCAGTTCCTGCAAACGGGGGGGAGTAACGCCAATGCTGGTTTTTTGGTTAGCACGGGTTCTTCTACAGGAAGTGGCACCCAAAGTCTTGGCACAGGAAATAATGCTGAAAGATCGCTCGGCTCTTTGTCTTCAGGCTCAGGCACTTATTGCTTTGGCCTTATACTGACAAATCAAACAGGCATTCCCTTAAATAGCATCACCTTGAATTTTACCGCAGAACAATGGAGAAAAGGGGGGTCAGGGAATAAAAATACCTGGACATTTAAATATAAAACGGGGCAATTTGTAAATATCGATCAACCAGATTTACTGGAGGAGCCAAAGCTCAACTTCAGCTCTATATTGTATACAACAGGTGCTGGTAGTACAAATGGAAATTTACCGGAATACCAGCAAATGATTTCCTTTACAATCACGGGCATTACCTGGAAAACAGGCGAACAGCTACTCTTACGTTGGGATGATGCCGATGAGCCAGGAAATGACGACGCCTGTGCCATAGACAATTTTAGTTTTTCTGCAAGGCAGGTTGCTTCCCTTCCCTATATTGGCAGTCTGCAAAGCACAGAAATAACCGCACATGGAGCCAGACTGAATGCAAGTGTTAATGATAATTATGCTTTCACCCGCCTGGCAATGGAATATGACACAAGCCGCTTATTTTTTTCCCCTAAAATGATACTACCCCTTCCTGATACCATTTCACCAGGCACCGGAAGTACAAAAATTTCCGTTTTACTGGATTCTCTTAAACCCGGAACGGTTTACTATTTTCGGGTAAAAGCTATAAATAGTCTTGGATCCATTTCCAGCGAACCCATGCAATTTAGTACCCTGATCAGCTTACCGGAAATCAGTTCTATAATAATGGGTATCCCCACTAACAGTGCTGCCAGTCTTGGTGGTATTATCAATTCAACAGGTGGTTCCATCATTACCGAAAAAGGGGTACTTTGGTCAGCCAGTAATCCACCTACCCTTTCGTCCAACAAAATACCCATGGGCAATGGGTCAGAAGATTTTCTTCAAACAATTACCGGGCTCTTACAAGGAACTGTATTGTATGCCAGGGCATATGCTACAAATGCTGCCGGTTCAGTACTGGGTAATATTATCAGCTTCACTACCCAAACAACGATTAGTTCAATAACAGCATTGTCGAATACAGTAACCAATTCTCCAACAGTATCTTTTATTGTAAAAACAGCGCAACCCATCACTGGACTA
>CAIWKU010000061.1 GCA_903913355.1 uncultured Bacteroidota bacterium
ACTTTTTAGTAGTACATACTTACTTACCAAAATCCCAAAAACCTTAAAACGGTTGATTTAAAAGGGGGCTCTAAAAAGGCCGGGACGTACCGGGTATTTCAGGATCCAAATTTTCAAAATTTCAAAATTTCGATTTTTAAAAAATCCAGGATTTTTAATCGGGTCAGGCCGTTAAAAGGGAGGTCCGTACAGATAGTTATTTATAGTAATACATACATACATACATAACAACCCAAAAAGGAGAAGTGAAAAAAATGCACGAAGAATCAATTGAGGCATACAATGCCGGTAAGGATATCCTGTACCGTGTCTGGATCGTGAACAAAAACAAAATGAGCGGGTGGAGATCATACCGAAAAGCAAATTCCGGCAGCGCATGTATTCCGTGGCCGTGGGAGATGCCACAGGGAATAGTAGAATGGAAAATATGGTGAAGTGAAAACCATGAACGCAGAACTTAAAAACGGAATGCAGTTTGTCCGCGATCAAACTCGCTATGAAATTGTCGAGCTTAAGAATCCAGATCAGTCTATGATCTGCACGATTGAAGTACAGAGACTGAATAGCCCATTAAACAAAATAAACAACAATTATTATCAGTACTTTAGCCGGTACGAAATATTAGCAGCAATGGAGATGAATTAAATGCAGTCTTTAGAGATTCCGGAAACAAAAATCTTTGAGGTAATGACAAAAACCGGAAGAAAATTTCCCGTACACTGGGTACGTAAAGACTCAGAATTACAACCATCATTCAAGGGAAATTATATCCAAGATACGTTTGTCTTTGAAACCATGAAAGATTATCACGAGTTTAGAAAAACCAGGTTTTTCAAGGATAACGGGCTTGAGGTCGGATGCGCTTTTATGAAGCTGTACCCCGGTTGCAAGTGTACATATTTTGTGACGGAAGCAGAATGCGAAAAGAGGGTGCGGAATAACCAATTTGGTCCGCGCGGGATTAACTAATGGCAGCTTCTATTTTACCCTCTATGAAAAAACATCTTAGGCAGTCCTTTGATGCCAAGATGTTACAAACACAAAGTATTATTGCAAAATGGATCCGCTCATGTCCTCCAGAAAAGCAAGCCGTTGGATTAAGTGGTGGGAAAGATAGTGCAGCAGTACTTCATCAGGTTATGGGCGCCGCATCCGCATTTCTCAAAGACGGCGATTTTAAAAAGATTAATGTTGTTTTTGAAAATACTGGGGTTGAGTATCCACAAACGGTTACATTTGTACATAATCTGCAAAAACAATGGGATTTTAATCTCATTGAATTAAAACCAGAAAAAACGTTCTGGGAATGTATTAAAGAGGACGGACATTATCCACGTGGAAAATCAAGACGCGGGAAAAACGTTGATACATGCTGTTTAGTGCTCAAAGAAAAACCAATTACAAAGTTTATCAAGGATAACGATATCCAGGTTTTATATGATGGGATAACTGCATTGGAATCCCGTAATAGAATGATATGGGGTTCAATAGATGGTACATGTCATTTCGCACAAAAATGGAACGTTAATAAAGTACATCCTATCCTGTATTGGTCTGAGCCGGAAGTATGGAGATATCATGGTATGATGAACATACCAGTTAATCCCGTGTATTCAATGGGCGCTAAGAGATGTGGATGTATGGTTTGTACCGCCCATCAAGGATGGGAGGATGAACTGTCAAAAACAAATCCCGGAATGCTAAGAAAAATCTTAAATGATATGGGTCAGGAGCAATTATCATGATCTGTCATTTCTGCAAAAAAGAGACTGCACGAAAACGCGGTACAAATACATTAGCTGGCGGAAAGGTACAGCAAATATGGCATTGCCGGTCATGCGGTCGGACGTGGCAAACTGATGAAACCGGGAATATCGTTTCCCGGAATAAAAACACAATGTTTAAATAATAAACGTGCATACATAGATAACAACCCAAAAAGGAGAAGTGAAAACCATGAACGCAGAACACAATCTGAAAGGGCTTAAACTCCGGTACGCGGATGCTAAGCTCAAAGCGCAAAGCAAGTACGCAGCAATGATCGAAGAGCTCTTCCTTATATCCCTTATAAGGATTGATCCGGCAGAACTGACCGGGAATGAATATTAAGCTGAGGTACGGAAACATGGCAACAAAAATCCAGATATCA
>CAIWKU010000062.1 GCA_903913355.1 uncultured Bacteroidota bacterium
ACTCTGCGGTTCACTGCGTCCTTTGCGCTCCTGCTTTTAAAGGTTACCATTAGAAGCCGTAACGCAAAGGACGCAGTGAACCGCAATGGCCGCAAAGTATTTATAAAAATACCAGTACTAAACGCATTTTACTGTATAAACTATTTTTAAATAGCACAACACGTTATTAATTATTTCAAGTATCCTGTTAGTACTAAAACCAGTAAAGCCGTTCCAACAATAACCCGATACCATCCGAATAAGCGGAAACCATGTTTTTGGAGGAAGCCGATAAAGAATTTGATGGCTATCAGGGCTACTACAAATGCGATCAGGTTGCCGATGCCGAGGGTGATCAGGTTATGTTTGTCTTTTAATAGTTCGGGGTTTTCTTTCCAGGCTTTTAATAATTTATAACCGGTAGCAGCGGCCATGGTGGGTACGGCTAAGAAAAAAGAAAATTCGGCGGCCAGGTTACGGGTTAGTTTTTGTTGCATACCGCCAATAATGCTGGCAGCACTTCTGCTGGTGCCGGGTATCATGGCAAGACATTGCCAGATACCTATCGTAAATGCTTTTGATAAGCTGATGCTCTCTTCTTTTTCAACCGTGCTTTTTGTAAATAGCTTATCAATAAATAATAAAATGATACCACCTGCTAACATAGTAATTGCCACTGTTAATGGGCTTTCGAGCAGGGTATCTATTTTCTTTGAGAATATCGCGCCTAATACAAGAGCTGGAATAACGGCTACCAATAATTTCAGGTAAAAATTGAGACGGTTCAACGGAAAGAATTTTTTCCGGTATAAAACCACCACCGAAAGAATGGCCCCTAACTGGATGGCGATTTCAAACAGTTTGGTAAAATCATCTTTGGCTATACCCAGTATTGAACTGGCAATGATCATATGGCCGGTAGAAGAAATGGGCAGGAATTCGGTCAATCCTTCAATAATGGAAATCACAATCGTTTCAAAAAGGGTCATATCAGTTGTTTTGGGTTAAGCTCCCCATTTGTAGATGGTGGGAGCGTGTTTAAAGATAATAGATAAGTTTGAAAATATCCAGCCATAAAAAAAGCGATGACGGGCATCGCTAATAAAAAGGTATTTATAGGTTCACTAACTCAGTTTCGGTTTTTTGAAAATGGCAAAGATCTCAATCACCAATCCCAGTATAATCAATATCGGTGCAATGGTAATACGGGTAGTACTATATACTTCTTTCGTATCAAATATTTTAGGGTCATTGCTTTTTCCGCCACTCATGAGAAACATACCCAGGGCTATGATTACCCCGCCAATTAACATCCAGGTGAAATTGTCTTTACTGAATAAAGGGGTATACACTTTGTTTTTTTGATCGCTCATCTGATAAATTTTTATGTTTGGTTGTTTTGGATACTTCTATACCAGCAGCTGCTAATACAGATCGTCCAGTTTCATTTTTAAATATTTTAATACACTTCTATGGGTGCTGTACACAGAAATACCCACGCCCAATATAATCAATCCCAGAAACAGAACAAGGGTCAGTTTAAAATCACGAATGGCTTTTAATTGCGGAAACTGGCTTTCGGCCCAGCCTATCAGGGTAAACAACAATACAATGGCAATTCCTGAACTGATCAATCCGTTAATTACGGCTCTCACATTCAGCGGTCGGGCAATAAAACTACGGGTAGCACCTACCATCTGCATGGTCTTGATCAGGAATCGATTACTGAACATGGCCAGTCGTATGGTATTGTCTATACTAAATATTACAATCAGGCAAAGAATAATGGCTACCACTAAAAAGATCAGTCCAATCTTAGAAGCCCGCTCATTCAGATTGGTAACCAGGCTCTGCGGATATTGCAGATCGGTGATCTGGTTGCCATATGCCGCCATCAGATCGGCAGAAATTTTAGTGAGACTGTCGCGGTTCACATATTGCGCTTTGGCATAAAAGTCGATACTTTCCGGCAAAGGGTTTACATCCAGGATCTTGGCCCAATCTTCATTATTCTCTTTATTCCAAATGGCTTTGGCCGATGTTTTATCTACATAAGTAACATTCTTGGCATAGGGTTTACTGGCAATAAACTGTTGAATCTGGCCAATCGTGTCCTTATTCAGGGTGCGCAGGTAGGCACTTAATCGGATATCTTCCTTAAAAGCATTGCCAACCGAACTGATGTTTAGAAAAAACCATCCCATAATACCCATAATCAACAGCACCAGGGCAACGCCTACTATACTATAAATATAATTGGGTTTGCTGCGTTTCATCGATGCTTTTCTGGTAATCGCCATACTAAAAAATTTAGAACACCCCCAGGGGTAGTTATCCAGTCAGGATTGGGCAAATGTACGGTTTTGAAGCCTAAACGCTTACATTTGCAGCCATTCTAACGATCAATTTGCTTTTGAAAATAGGCCATTCCCGGAGTATTTGGGTTAAAGAATTGTTAGGATTGTTTTTGAGCCGGCTACCGGGCCCTGATGGGTCTGCTGTTGCGTCGCACATTTCTGCTGTAGAATCTTCTTCGGCTCATTTTATGGATGCAAGCGAATCAACATAAACTAGACCCGGCCTCATAACTCTTTGCGTTACTGCTTCTAAAATTACCCTTAAAAGCAGTAACCAAAGGACGCCCGCCTGAACGGCATAGTCGGGCAGGCAGTGAACCCGCAAAGAACGCAAAGAGAGTAGATTTATAAGAATAGAATAAGTTTCGTTTTATATTTAAGCAGTAACCGAATTATGGAATACAATTTCAGAGAAATAGAAAAAAAATGGCAGAAGCATTGGGTGGATACCCATGCTTACCAGGTAAGTAATACCAGCAACAAACCTAAATATTATGTGCTTGATATGTTTCCTTACCCCAGTGGTGCCGGGTTGCATGTAGGTCATCCATTGGGTTATATTGCTTCTGATATTTATAGTCGGTTCAAACGTCTCAAAGGGTTTAATGTATTACACCCAATGGGCTATGATGCATTTGGTTTACCGGCCGAGCAATATGCGATTGAACATGGTGTACACCCTGCAACCAGTACCGCACAGAATATTACCAATTTCAGGAACCAGTTAGATAATATCGGTTTCAGTTATGACTGGAGCCGCGAGGTACGCACCAGCGAACCCGGGTATTATAAATGGACACAATGGATTTTTTTACAACTCTTTCATAGTTTCTATAATCGCAGCAGCCAGAAAGCAGAAAGCCTGGGTGTATTGATTGCCGAATTTGAGAAAAACGGAAATGTGAATCATGAATGTCCCGGTGATGCTTCTGTACATTTTACATCGGACCAATGGAAAGGGTATTCCGAAAAAGAAAAACAGGATATCCTCATGTTATATCGTCTCGCATTTTGCGGTTATGGCGAAGTAAACTGGTGCGAGGCATTGGGAACGGTATTGGCCAATGATGAAGTAGTGAATGGTGTTAGCGAACGTGGTGGCTACCCGGTAGTAAAAAAGAAACTGCGCCAATGGTACCTGCGTATTACTGAATATGCTGATCGGTTAATTGATGGTTTGAATCATATCGAGTTCAGTGATGCCATGAAGGAAATGCAGACGAACTGGATTGGAAAATCGTATGGAGCGGAGATTGAATTCAACATTCAAAATTCAGAAAGTAAAATGGTGGTGTATACCACAAGACCCGATACCATTTTTGGTGTGGATTTTATGGTGGTGGCACCGGAGCATGAATTGATCGAGCAGATTACCAGTGCCGAACAGAAACAAGCGGTGGACGAATATATTACGTATGTAAAAAGCAGGAGTGAAAGAGAAAGACAGGCCGAGAAAAAAATCAGTGGCTGTTTTACGGGTGCGTATGCTTTGAATCCCTTTAACGGCAATCCCATTCCTATCTGGATCTCTGAATATGTATTGGCAGGCTATGGAACCGGTGCCATTATGGGTGTGCCTTGTGGGGATGAAAGGGATCATAAGTTTGCAAAACATTTTAATATCCCTATCACCAATATCATTGGCGAACACTATAATGGGGTAGATGCCAATCCTACCAAAGATGCGCTACTCAGTAACAGCGATTTTTTAAATGGAATTGTTCAGCGCGAAGCCATCGGTATCGTAAATGAACGTATCGAAGAAATGCGGATTGGTAAAAAGAAAGTGAATTATAAAATTCGTGATGCCGCGTTCAGCAGACAGCGCTATTGGGGTGAACCATTTCCGATTCAATGGAAAAACGGGATCGCTTATCCGCTTAGTGAAAACGAATTGCCTCTTTTATTGCCAACGGTAGAAAGTTATAGCCCCGGTCCGGAAGGCGAAGGTCCCTTGGCCAATATCCCCGAATGGGTGGCCAAAGAACTCGAAACCAATACCATGCCCGGTTATGCCGGTAGCAGTTGGTATTTTCTGCGTTATATGGACCCACATAATGAATCAGAATTCTGCAACCGCAAAGCCAGTGATTACTGGAACCAGGTAGACCTGTATATAGGCGGAACCGAACATGCAGTGGGACATTTATTATATAGCCGCATGTGGACCAAAGTGTTGTATGACCTCGGGTATATTGGTTTTGATGAACCTTTCCGGAAATTATTGAACCAGGGGATGATACAGGGGAGTTCGAGATTTGTGTATAGAATACAATGGGGTGGTGTATTCAAACCAGATTTCGATGTTCACAAATTGCCATCTGTTTTTGTAACTAAATCACTTAGAGATGGATGGGCACATAATAATATAGAATTAACTCAAAAGCTTCATGATGAATTAAAGAAGATATTAGTTGTTTGTGACATCAATTTTATTCCAAAATTTTCAATAAATGAAATTCATGCAGATGTCAACTTTGTAGATGGTGTAGAACTAGACATTGACGCATTCAAAAAATGGAGAAACGGCGAATATGCAAATGCCGAATTTATTCGTGAAAATGGCAAATACATCTGTGGTTCCGAAGTAGAGAAAATGTCCAAATCCAAATTCAATACAGTCAATCCCGATGTATTGGTAGAAAAATTTGGAGCCGATACTTTTCGTTTGTACGAAATGTTCCTAGGTCCCGTTGAGCAAAGCAAACCCTGGGA
>CAIWKU010000063.1 GCA_903913355.1 uncultured Bacteroidota bacterium
AATTGGAGAAAAATGGGTACTAATCATTTTCTCCTCTGTAAAAGCGTTTTAAAACCAGGGTTATTGACAGATATCAATTTTTTAACGCAGAGTAACAAAGTACCAGAGTTTTCGCAGAGAGTTAAGCTTGATTCAGTTTCCTTTTCCCATTTTTATTTATCAGCCTGCCAAACCATATTGGTACAAGTTACTATCTTTATTTTTTAACATGACTGCCCCTACTCAATACTTAATTAACGAAAATACATTCTGGCTATCTGCGCAACGCTGTATTTTTTGGCAGGAGCAGGAAGCCTTGATTTTATCTGATCTTCATTTTGGTAAAACCGGTCATTTCAGAAAAAATGGGATTGCGGTTCCAACGGGTATCTATAAAGAAGACCTGCAAAGACTGTTTGAGCAGATCAGCTATTTTACACCCAAGAAGATCATAGCCGTAGGCGATCTTTTTCATAGTGAAGCCAATAAAGAACTGGAGTTTTTTCTAAAATGGCGAAACGATTTTCCGGCGATTGATTTTATACTGGTTATGGGCAATCATGATATACTGGATGCCAGCTGGTACCAAAAAGCAGGGATCAGTGTAAAGGAAGGGATCTATACTTTGGATGGTTTTGATTTTGTACATGATCCGGCAGATATAGACCCCAACCAATCTGCGAAGCATTTTATCTTTTCAGGACATCTGCATCCTGGAATAAGTATCAAAGGACTTGGCAAACAAAGCCTGCGGTTCCCGTGTTATTATTTTTCAGCTACCCAGGCCATTCTACCTGCTTTTAGTAAATTCAGCGGGTTGGCAATGATCAAGCCTAAAAAGCAGGATACTATTTTTGCTATTGTTGATGAAAAGCTAATCAATATCTAATCCATCAAATGCTTAAGATAGCTTATTCGCCTATTTACGCACATCCTTTGCCAGAGGGACATCGGTTTCCTATGTTGAAATATGAATTGATACCGGAGCAACTCTTGCATGAAGGCACGATCACTAAAGAAAATTTGTTTGTTCCATTACCCTGTGAGGAAGAAATTATTTTACTGACACACGATAAGTTGTATCTGCATAAATTAATCAATCAACATTTATCCGCATCAGAACAAAGGAAGATCGGTTTTCCACAATCACCCACCTTAACAGAAAGGGAATTGATCATTACCCAGGGAACCATCGATTGTTGTCATTTTGCGTTTGAGCAGGGCATTGCATTAAATATAGCTGGTGGAACACATCATGCTTTTCGTGAAAGAGGAGAAGGGTTTTGTTTATTAAACGATATGGCTGTGGCAGCCAATTATTTATTACAAAAAAAACTGGCGAGCAGAATCCTGATCATTGATCTGGATGTTCACCAGGGGAATGGAACGGCAAAAATATTTGAATATGAAAAAAGGGTATTCACTTATAGCATGCATGGTGAACACAATTATCCATTTCACAAAGAAAAATCGGACCTGGATATCCCTTTAAAAGACGGGGTAGACGGAACAACTTATCTGAACCTGCTGGCAGAGGACCTGCCTTATCTATTAAGAAGGGTAAAACCGGATTTTGCTTTTTATTTATCAGGAGTAGATGTATTACAAACAGATAAATTCGGCAAACTAAAATTAACACTGGAAGATTGTAAAGAAAGAGATCAGTTGGTATTGGGCTATCTAAAAGCAGCAGGGATTCCAGTTACAGTTGCTATGGGTGGTGGATATTCTCAGGATATCAAAATAATTGTAGAAGCCCACTGCAATACATTTCGGGTAGCCAAAGATCTTTTCGAGTAATTATATGGGATAGTCTAAAAAATAACCCCGGTATTTCTCCGGGGTTATTATCAGTTTAGTTTTCTTTTCAATGTACTCACTTGTTCCTGCAGGTTATTCACCATTCCGGCCAGTTGGTTTACATCCCATCTGGGACCCATATTGGCTTTCTGTAGAATATAAACGGCTTTCCATACTTCCAGTACATCTTCCGCATTTACATTATAGGGTTCATATTGCGGGTTATCACTTAACAGTGTGATCTTATTTTTAACACGGTTATTTTTAATGATCCGTTTGTCGGATCCGCACTTATATTTATATCCCAACTAGGATTTGATTCTGCTAGTACAGATTTCTGCACCGATCCTTGGATTGCAATAGTTGATACGCCGTTTGCTCGGTAAATTACGCCTGATG
>CAIWKU010000064.1 GCA_903913355.1 uncultured Bacteroidota bacterium
CCGCAGAGAACAAGAGGGACAGAGTTTACGCGGAATATTTCTGAATGAAATCTTTCTGCCTTAGTGTTGTCTGTGATTGATTTGTTACCTGACTTATTCATATTATCAACTCAAAATATCTCTGACAACTTTTCCTTCTACGTCTGTTAGCCTGAAACGTCTGCCTTGATATCGGTAAGTTAACCGTTCATGATCCAATCCCAATTGATTTAGTATGGTTGCCTGAAAATCATGAACATGAACAGGATTTTGTACAATATTGTATCCAAACTCATCTGTTTCTCCATATACCATTCCGGGTTTGATACCACCGCCTGCCATCCAGATAGAGAAACATCTTGGATGGTGATCCCGACCATAATTATCTACAGTCATTTTACCCTGACAATAATTGGTTCTGCCAAATTCACCTCCCCATATAACAAGTGTTTCATCCAATAAGCCTCTTTGTTTGAGATCGGTGATCAGGGCTGCTGATGCCTGATCAACATCTTTGGCCTGTCCCCTCATTTCATTAGGCAAGTTGCCATGTTGATCCCAGCCTTGGTGGTATAGTTGAATAAATCGAACGCCATTTTCTGAGAGCTTTCTGGCAAGCAGGCAATTAGCTGCATAGGTACCTGGCACCAGGCATTCAGATCCATATAGTTTCACAATATCATCCGACTCTTTCGAAACATCCAATATTTCAGGTACAGCAGTTTGCATTCTGAAAGCGGTTTCATATTGTTGAATTTTAGTAGCAATCTCCGGATCACCAAAATTCTTATAATCGATTTCATTCAGTTCCCCCAGTTTGTCCAGCATTTCTCTGCGCGCTTTTCTATCCATCCCATCCGGGTCCTGTAGATATAAAACCGGGTTTTCTCCACTGCTGAATTGTACACCCTGGTGTATTGAGTCCAAAAATCCATTACTCCATAGTTTGGAATATACTCCTTGTCCATTACCTTTTCCTCTGGATAATAGAACACAAAAAGCGGGCAGGTTTTTATTTTCAGATCCCAACCCATAGCTTACCCATGAACCCATACTGGGTCGGTTCCCCTGTTGGTTACCTGTTTGAAAAAAAGTTAAAGCAGGGTCATGATTGATCGCTTCTGTATGCATACTTTTTACAATACATATATCATCTACTATACCCGACATATAAGGAAACAACTCACTTACCCATGCACCTGACTGCCCATGTTGGTTAAATTTATAATACGATCCTACCAGTGGAAATTTCTTTTGTAACGAAGTCATTCCGGTCAAGCGCTGACCCATCCGAACAGATTCAGGCAAATCCTGCCCCATCATACTAACCAGATTGGGTTTATAATCGAATGATTCCAATTGGGATGGCGCTCCGTTCTGGAAAAGATAAATGACACGTTTCGCTTTGGGCGCAAAATGCGGAATACCGGGAACAAAACCGGATTCTTCCGTGCTACTCCCAAATAGATCCGGCATTAACAGTGAGCCTAGCGCAACACTACCTACACCAATACTTAAACCCGCAAGAAATTTTCTCCGGTTTAGGTTCAGTCCATGTTCAATAATTTCCTTTTCCATTTGATGTAGCCCTCATTATTTTGTTACTGTTTTAATAGTAATGGATAAGCATTACAATTTACAAAATCATGTTTTCGTAATGGCTTCTTCCATATTATACATAACTTCTATTACCTGCATCAATGCTGCCAGTTGAATTGAATTTTTTGAAGTGGCTTTATACTGTCCGGCAATAATGGCTTTTTCAGCTGCTTTTTTATCTTTAGTATAATATTCCATTTTATCTTGATAGTAGCCGGATAAGATGGTTTTTTCTTTTTGATTAGGGGAGCGACAAATAATTTTCCTAAATGCAGTTTCTATCAGCACCTCAGAGCCATTACCGGATTTTAATAACTGATCAGACAATGCCACAGATGCTTCAAGAACCGTTGGATCATTCATCATCGTTAAAGCCTGTAAAGGGGTATTGGTGCGTGATCGTTTTACTTCACACTGATCGCGGTTACTGGCATCAAATATGGCCATATTGGGAGGCGGCACTGTTCTTTTGATAAACGTATACATACCCCTCCTGTAAACTGCATCGCCCGTATCCTGTTTGTAGCTGGCCAAAATACCTCTTCCAGAAGTAGCCAGTTCCCAAAGTCCGGGTGGCTGATAAGCTTTCACGCTGGTTCCACCAATTTTTCTATTTAACAAACCGCTACTGGCTAATACCAGGTCTTTTACCAGTTCTGCAGGCAAACGTAATCTGGGAGCGCGTGATAAATAAATATTTTCTGGATCGGTTTTTAATTTTTCTTTACTAATTACCGCCGATTGTCGGTAGGTCGCAGACATAACCATCTGTTTCACCAGTCTTTTAATATTCCATCCATTCTCTCTAAAATCAACCGCTAACCAATCAAGCAAAGCAGGATGGGAAGGCAGATCACCCTGCATACCAAAATCAGCGGCAGATTTTACAATACCTCGCCCAAAAAATTCCTGCCAGATACGATTTACAAAAACCCTGGCAGTTAGCGGATTTTTATCATTGAATAACCATTGAGCCAATCCAAGTCGGTTACGGGGATAATTTGATGGAAAAGGCAATATGGAAGCCGGTGTACCGGGTTCTACTTCTTCTGCATGCTGATCATAATTACCTCTGGTTAGTATATAGGACTTACGCAAAGTGTCTCTGTCTTTCATAACAGATACTTCCAGTTTATTGGTATCTGTTTTATTTACAAAACTTAATATACCCTGAAGGTCCTCTTTGGTAATTTCCATTCTTGGGTTCTTGGCATAGGTTTCCGGGCCTCCCACTGTTGCTTCCAGACCCACTTCTTTTATATTATTAAAAAAAGCAGTCATTTGATAGTATTCCTTTTGTGTAAAGGGATCATATTTATGATCATGACATTTGGCACACTCAATCGTAACACCCATAATACCCCTACCCAATGTATTCGTCCGGTCAACAACATACTCAACCCGGTATTCTTCATCCACTACTCCCCCTTCTTCTGTTATTTTATGATTGCGGTTAAACCCGGTAGCCAGCATTTGTTCCTTAGTAGCATTAGGCATCAGATCGCCTGCCAATTGCCAGCTGATAAATTGGTCATAGGGTATATTCTTATTAAATGCATGAATTACCCAATCACGCCAGGGCCATTGGGTTCTGTAATTATCATCCTGATAACCATGAGAGTCGGCGTAACGGGCTATATCCAGCCAGGGAAGGGCCATTCGTTCACCGTAAGCGGGCTGTTGTAATAAATCATCCACCGCTTTTTCGTAGGCATTCGGCGAGGGATCTTTCAAAAATTTTTCTGTTTGTTGCGGTGTGGGCGGTAAGCCAATAATATCCAGGAATGCACGTTTCAACAATCTTTCCTTATCTGCTTCCTCATTCGGCGTTAGGTTTCGTTTCTCCAGTTCCTGTAATACAAAATAATCAATCGGGTTTTTAGGCCATTCGGTATTTTTTACTTTAGGTATTTCTGCTTTTTTCGGTTCCATAAATGCCCAGTGCTTCTCATACTTTGCCCCTTGCTCAATCCACTTTTTAATAATTGCTATCTCAGGCTCTGTCAATGCGGGAAGATGACTATTCTGTGGAGGCATCATAATAGAAGTATCCGTAGAACTTACCCGAAGAAAAAGCTCTGACTCATTGGGCTTTCCAGGCACCAAAGCATGCGCCCTTGGATGTTCCTGCAAGGCCTTTAAGGCTTCGGATTCAATATCCAAACGTAAACCTGCCTGCCGTTTATTGCCATCCGGTCCATGACATTTAAAACATTTATCAGAAAAAATAGGCCGCACCTGAAAATTATAGCTGATTGCCCCATTCTCTTCTATTCCAATACTATCTTGTTTATTACCTGAGCAGGAATAAGTATACACTAGTATTACTAATAGAGATATTATGAAAAGCTTTTTCACTATTGGCAGCCTGATTGGGGTATAGCAATATACAAAAAATAATATAGGAGAATGATTCTGTTTTGGAAATTTGTAGTTGGATTGTACTAAAATTTTAGTCGTTTTGCGGGTGTTTGTGTTGCATTTGGCTGAAAGCTACCTTATCGTTAATTAAGCAACGAGCCTGAGTTGTAAAATATACAATTAGCTATTTATGTTTTACAAAAAACTAGCTTTATACTAAATAATTATAGAACTCATACCATGAAGTCAACCCAGTTTAATACAGAAGTCCTTGTATTTGATGATATCATCTTCGAACAGATTAGTTATGTTGAGAAAAGCTTAGCAGGTAAAGAGTTCGAGAATTGTATATTCAGAAAATGTGATCTATCAAAAAGTGTTTTGGCTAATAATATATTTATTGATTGTCGTTTTGAAGCATGTAATTTATCTATGAGTAAATTGAACGGCAGTTCAATGCAAAATATTAAATTCTTTGATTGTAAAATATTGGGAGTTGATTTCAGTCAATGCAAAGATTTTTTATTTGAAGTATATTTTGATAACAGCGTACTAGATTATGCCGTGTTTATGGGGAAGAAAATGACAAAAACCCAGTTTATAAAATCATCCCTAAAAGAAGTTAATTTTATTCAAGCTGACCTAAGCACTTCTCAATTTGATCAGACTGATCTTTCCGGAGCGGTGTTCAATGAAACGAATCTATCAGGGGTGGATTTTCGTAGCGCATACAACTATAGTATTGATCCGCAACTAAATACTATCAAAAAGGCCCGTTTCTCATCTGATGGGCTGGCGGGTTTATTAACTCGTTACCAGATAATAATAGGTTGACGAGTAAAAAAAATTCCTAAAAGGAAGGCATTTACTATTAGATTTTACTTCTAATACACATAAGTTTATAAATAGCCATTTTCATAATAACTTAATAC
>CAIWKU010000065.1 GCA_903913355.1 uncultured Bacteroidota bacterium
TGTTTCTTTTTGAAACCAATGTTGGCGCAGGCTTGCCGGTAATTGGCACTTTGAATGACTTGCTAAGAAGCGGTGATAAAGTAAATAAAATACAAGCGGTTCTTTCTGGCACATTAAATTTTGTATTTAATAACTATGATGCGAGTAGGCCATTTGCAGAAGTAGTGAGGCAGGCACAACAGGAAGGTTACACCGAGCCTGACCCGCGGTTAGATCTGGGTGGCACTGATGTGATGCGTAAGATCATGATTCTTGCCCGTGAATCGGGTCAGCAACTGGAAATGGAGGATATCAGCAATGAATATTTTTTGCCGGCAGCTTGCTTTGAAGGAACTGTGGAAGACTTTTATTCAGAAATGGCGAGGCAGGAATCGCATTTTAAAAAAATTTATGAAGAAGCCATTAGTAAAAATTGTAAGCTGAAATTTGTAGCCACTTATGAAAATGGGAAAGCTTCGGTTGGATTGAGACATATTCCAGCGGAGTCAGATTTTTATCATTTATATGGAAAGGATAACCTTGTTTTGTTTTATACTGAGCGTTATCCCGAACAACCTTTAGTAATTAAAGGAGCCGGAGCCGGAGCCGATGTAACGGCTTCTGGGGTATTTGCGGATATGATACGGGTAGCAAGGGTTTAAAGAGAAATCAAAATAATGTAATAAAGTATTGTGTATGGCATTAGATAAAATTATCAGGATTCATTCTCCGGCAACAGTAGCAAATATGGTTTGCGGCTTCGATATTTTGGGTTTTGCCGTAAACGAGCCTTATGATGAAATGCGTATTCGTTTTACAGATTCACCGGGTATTAGCATTGTAAATGAAGATGACTATCAGTTGCCTACACAACCCGAAAAAAATGTGGCAGGAGCAGCTTTATTGGCTCTGATGGAAGAATTGGATGCTCCTATTGGGTTTGAACTTTCTATTTGTAAGCAGATTAAGCCGGGAAGTGGTGTAGGCTCAAGTGCTGCAAGCGCTGCCGGAGCAGTAGTGGCCGCAAATCGTTTATTACAGGATCGGTTTTCAAAAGAAGACCTGGTTCGTTTTGCGATGAATGGAGAAAAATTGGCTTCAGGAGTTAAACATGCAGATAATATTGCACCCTGTATTTATGGCGGAGTTACTTTGATCCGATCCATTTTCCCATTGGATATTATAGCATTAACTGCCCCGCCTTTGTATGTAACAATAGTACATCCACAAATTGAAGTTCGTACATCTGATGCAAGGGGTATTTTAAAGCAACAGGTGTTACTGAAAGATGCGATCAGGCAATGGGGAAATATTGCGGGATTAGTAGCGGGCCTTTTGCAGTCTGACTATGAATTGATTGGCCGTTCGTTGGAAGATGTTTTAATTGAACCTGTTCGGAGCATTTTAATCCCGGGTTTTGATAAAGTAAAAAAATTCAGTAAGGAGGCTGGTGCATTGGGTGGCGGTATCTCGGGTTCAGGACCTTCAATTTTTATGTTAAGTGAAAATGAAACCACCGCAAGAGAAGTAGAAAAACAAATGAAGGAAGTGTATGAAAGCTTATCTCTTGCTTACCATACTTATGTAACAACGATTAATCAATCCGGAGTAACTTTTGTTGAAGAGTAATATTGTACTGAATAAACCATCAGCGCAACCTCTCATCTGCAGTTCTCTACTTTAAAAGAGTATATTAAAATGAATTACTATAGCCTGAACAAATCTGCACCCATAGTCAGCTTCCGGGAAGCCACAATACAAGGCCAGGCACCCGATAAAGGATTGTATTTCCCCGAACGGATCCCTTCAGTTGATTATACATTGATAAAGGATATTGAAAATTATTCTAAAGAAGAACTTGCTTTCCGTGTAATGCAGCCCTATATCGGTAATGCAATTGATGAAACGAATCTTTACCGGATTATATCAGAAACCATTGATTTCCCATTTCCTTTAGTGCCAGTAACGGAAAATATATATTCTCTCGAATTATTTCATGGGCCTACGCTTGCTTTTAAAGATGTGGGCGCCAGATTTATGAGTCGCTGTCTTGGCTATTTTTCAAAAGAGCAAAAAGATACCATAACTGTTCTGGTAGCAACCTCAGGAGATACCGGAGGCGCAGTAGCAAACGGGTTTTTGGGAGTAGATGGGGTTGAAGTCATCATCTTATATCCTTCTGGTAAAGTGAGTCCCGTTCAGGAACTACAACTTACCACCTGCGGACAAAACATAACTGCCCTCGAAATAAATGGAAGCTTTGATGATTGCCAGGCAATGGTAAAGGATGCTTTTATGGATGCAGAGTTGAATAAAAAAATGCAACTCACTTCTGCCAACTCAATCAATGTGGCGAGATGGTTACCACAACAACTGTATTATTTTTTTGCATACCAGCAGTGGCAACATAAAGAAAAACCACCTGTCATTTCGGTACCCAGTGGCAATTTTGGCAATATCTGCGCAGGACTTCTTGCTCAGGTAAGCGGTCTTCCTATTACACATTTTATTGCAGCCTGTAATGTAAATGATGCTGTGCCTGAATATTTGCGTAGTGGGAATTACCAATCTAAAAAACCAATCGCAACCATTTCCAATGCAATGGATGTAGGTAGCCCAAGTAATTTTGTACGTGTGATGGAAATGTTTCAACAGAGTTATCAAGCCATTCTTGAAAAGATATCCGGTTATACAGTTACAGATTCGATCACAAAGCAAACGATTGCAGATATATACCAGCAATATGGTTATATCGCAGATCCACATGGCGCTGTGGCTTTTTATGCTTTGCAGGAATATTTACAACAATATCCGGGCTCTAAAGGTATTTTTCTGGAGACAGCCCATCCAGTTAAATTCCCGGACACTGTAGAATCGGTGATAGGTAAAACAATCGCAATCCCTGCATCTGCAAAACACTTGCTAGAAAAGAAAAAGGAGAGCATACTGATGACTGCTTCTTTTCAGGATTTAAAAGAATGGTTACTGAATAAATAAAAACATTGCCATGTCTTTGCTTAGGTGTAAATTAATTTGCACACCAAGGCGCAAAGGCACGGTTTTGGTTGTCGAAACGCAGCTAAGCTTTTAAAAAAGATATAAAACAAAGCTTACTTAGTTAAGAAAGTTTCCAGGGTTCCCGGATATTGGCTTTTACATATGCATTCGCATTTGCATCATTTTTGAATTGCTCTTTTTTGGGGTCCCATTCCAATGGTCTCTTCATCCAGTATGCGATATTGGCTAAACAGCAGACACTGCTGCTTCTATGGCCTGTCTCCACATCGCAAATGGGTTGTTTACCGCTTTTGATACAATCCAGCCAATCCTTATAATGGTTAGTGCTGTTATATACCCTAGGGGCATTCGCTTCAATATTCGCAATGGCAATATTTGCAGGGTTACTATCTAAATAATCACGACTGATATCCAATGATCCTTTTTCGCCAATAAAACGGACGCCCCATCCTCTTCCAAAATTTTCATGTTTCATGACAATTCCATTCGCATATTCAAGGATAAGACCTCTTTTGGCTTCTGGATCTACAGGAGGGATTAGCCTTACCGGCCCTGTTCTGTCCATATCTAATCCCCATTGTGCTATATCAAACATATGTGCACCCCAATCGCTCAATATACCACCACCATATTCCTTATAATTCCGCCAGTGAGGAAAGATATCCTGTTCAATGGGTGGAGAGAGTTCGCTGTGATAAGGCCGTACGATTGCCGGGCCAACCCATCCATCCCAGTTTAGATAATCGGGTACGGGCATACCGGGCAGGTCAAAAGGGATGGCAGGATCTCCCACACTCACCAACACTTCTTTTACCCTTCCAATATATCCATTGCGTACCAGGTCAACAGCTGTTCTGAACTTATCCCAGGAACGCTGCATACTACCTGTTTGCAGGATTACTTTATTTTTTTGCATAGCAGTTACCATAGCCCTGCCTTCTTCTATCGAATGGGCTAAAGGCTTTTCACAATACACATGTTTACCTGCATTAGCTGCCATAATAGAACTTACCGCATGCCAATGATCGGGTGTAGCCACTACGATTGCATCAATATCTTTTCGCTGAAGCATTTCCCTGAAATCTCCATATCCTGTAAAGCCGGAGTATTTATCTTTTTGAGTAACTTCTGCATAAATTTTTTCGGATAGCAACTTAAAGGCTGCCAGTTTGGTTTTATCAACATCAGCACCCGCAACGGTTTGAGCAATATCTTTAAATGAGTTGACAAGGCTTTTCGCTTGTTTGCCGGTTCCAATAAAACCCAGGTTGATACGATCACTTGGGGCTAAAAAACCTTTACCCATAACAAATCGTGGGATAATGGTAAAAGCAACTGCAGCCTGCAGACCTTGTTTAACGAATTTTCTGCGGCTGTTGGAAGAATCTGTTGATTGGGGGTTCTTACTCATGGCAAATAATCTTTGGTGCAATCGTTTAATGAATGAATAACCATAGAAATGTACAAATTTCCCGGGAAATAGAAAATTAGTTAACGTGAAAAGGGAGAATATCAGTTTTTCCCAATCGAAAACCAATGTATTTTACCGGTAGATAAACTATGTTTCCTGTTAAATGTTAAAAAAAATCAATTTTATTAGCATCCGTAAGGCAGCATTCTATCGTACGTCTAACAGTTAAATCATCCAAATATGTCAAATATTCGTATTTACTCTTTACTTTTTTTGATGGCAATGACTGTGTTTGGCCTAAGAAATGGCCAGGCACAAACCGGTTCAAAAAAATATCCTGATCCCCCTATTGCCTCAGCCAAAGCTATTTACCCAATGCAATTAACCGAAGCTCAATGGAAGGCTCGATTGACCCCTGAACAGTATTATATACTTAGGGAGGAAGGAACAGAAAGATCTTTTACAGGTAAATATGATCATTTCTATGAAAAAGGTACCTATTATTCAGCGGCTTCATTACAACCATTGTTTAGTTCAGAAACAAAATTTAATTCCGGAACCGGATGGCCCAGTTTTTATGCACCTATCAATCCGGATGCTGTAAGGTTGGTTAAAGACAATAGTTTTGGAGAAACCCGTTGGGCCGTGGTAGACAGTAAAAGTGGTTCGCATTTGGGTCATGTGTTTGATGATGGTCCTGCCCCAACGGGTAAAAGATATTGTATGAATTCCGCTGCCTTGATTTTTGTACCCGAAGGAGGTAAGCCGCCTGTTTCTTCAAAAAATTAAATTAATAATTCAATATTCATAAAATATGAAAGCACTTATCACATTTTTTATATCCATTTTCTTTCTAAGCTCTTGCGTACAATCGCAGAATAGTAAGATTCCATTACCGGAAAATCAGAAACCATCACCGAATGAAGCGGTTGCCACTTTTGGAGAAGGCTGTTTCTGGCATGCGGAAATTGTATTTCAAAGCCTGGTAGGGGTTCGTGATGCGGTATCCGGATATGCTGGTGGTTCGGTTAAGAATCCTGATTATGAAATGGTAGGTACTGGCAGAACAGGACATGCGGAGTCGGTTCAGGTGTATTACGATCCTTCAAAAATCTCTTATGAAACTTTAGTGGCTGCTTTTTTCGCCAGTATGGACCCGACAGAATTGAACAGACAGGGGAATGATGAAGGTACACAATACAGATCTATTGCATTTTATAGGAATGAGAAAGAGAAACAGGTAATTGAATCAGCCATTAAGCAGGAACAAAAACATTATAAAGAAAAAATTGTTACGCAAGTGGTGCCTTTTACCCAGTTCTATCCGGCTGAAGCGTATCATCAGGAGTATATACATTTTCATCCTGATAACCGATATGTAGCCAATGTCTCTATTCCAGAGTTTTTGGAATTTAAGAAGAAATTTAAGGGGAATTATAAATACTAACCAGGGTATCAATAAAATTCACTCAATTATACAGCCATTTTGCTATTTGATAGTTATACTGGATTACGGAAGGTTTTATAACAGGTGGAGTGTTATACATAAACAAAGGCACTTTAGCTTCATACAAAGAACCATGTGATCGGTAATTGGCTGGGAGCACTTCATTTTCAGTATCCAGGTCACCAAAAACCGTAGTAGAGTCACCTAGTACTACCAGGTCTCCAATTCTTGCTGGCATTAGATGGAACCTTTTTACGGCTTCTTGCCGGGTAATCACTTCATCTACACCTTTCAATTGTTTAATGCCTTGGATAACACGAGCCCTGTCTGAACTGTCTTTTAAGTAAACATAAGAAGTGCCGCCAAACCCCCTGTGGTGTTTAAAATACTTATCCCTTTCGGGGGAAATAGCCATTTTGATGCTGATATTTCGTTTAGCAAGTGCTTTTTCAATATCCCAGCAAAAACTTTTATGATTCACATGGTGATCAGCGGTTAATAAGATAACGGCGTTGGGTAATACCTCCATCATCCTGCCAATCAGGCTATCAAGTGCATGTAAATGTTCTTTGGATTCTTTTTCTTCCGGAGCCCATGTATGCATAGGATAGTCGGTAGTATGAATATAGAAGAGATCTATAGCAGGATTGTGTTGCATACTATAAATAGCGGCATTTAGTAACCAATAATTTACTTCTCTGCTATAAATTGAAGGAGGTACACCCATTACGTCGATCCATTTTTTAGAAGCAGTTTCAGGTGATATAGCTTCATCTGTGCCTTTAAACAGAAGGCCTGTTGTTTTTTTCTTACTGGAAAA
>CAIWKU010000066.1 GCA_903913355.1 uncultured Bacteroidota bacterium
AGCCCGGCAATAAAATAACTTATAATCTGAAATCGATAATGTTTAGGCTCAGGGCCAATTAATAATTGCTTATCAATCCTTTTTTGAACCCTGCCTAAAAGAAACCATGTCAAGACAGGAAGTAACAAGCCGCCCCACCAATTTGAAATTTCAGGAAGTTCTTTACGTTGCAGAATATGATGCTTGGGAACCCCGCCATGGAAATGTTCCCAAACAAGTAGCCCAACTATCAATAGGGTAACCAAAAGGGTTAGGAATGGTTTCGGCAGTG
This sequence comes from uncultured Bacteroidota bacterium, assembly GCA_903913355.1. GTDB lineage: Bacteria > Bacteroidota > Bacteroidia > Chitinophagales > Chitinophagaceae > Sediminibacterium. Next base: position 272 of record CAIWKU010000066.1, read on the forward strand.
TAAATGCTTTGCTATCAGTATTTCCCAAGAGTATTATGTTTAGTCGTTTGAATTCTATTCACTGCTAATTACCAGGTAAAAAATGATTTTGGAAGATTGAGCAACAACCATCATCTTGAAACCTGATCGTAAATAAATATACAAAATCTAAGCTTTTTTTCAAAACGCAGTTCTCGAACAGGAAGTGGAAACAGTATTGCGTAAAATTTCATGCAGATGGGTGCCTGACAAAGCCAACACTGGTAAATATGACTCAGTAAGAAACTATTGTTACAGGCAGCTATTCAGGCAGCGCCCAGAATAAATTCGGGTTATTTGTTTTATAGTTAATGAAAGTGGTCCCTGTTTTTTGATAAGTACGGGTTGAGAGTTGGGGTAATTGCTTATACGCATGTAAAGATAACAGTTCAACATAAGTGACTACTTTCCCTGTTTTCCAGGTTTCATAATCATACTTACTTTCCAAGGGACATTCCATTCGATACAGGTTTTTTGCCATGTATTGATAGAGATAGTCCTGCTTTGTAACAGACATCTTGTGATTCCAATTCGCTTCCGGGTTCAGGATGATCGGTTTGTCGTGAATGATCCGATCTCTTACCTCTTCAATGCTTAATAAATCTCCTTTCTCGTTCAACACATAAGCATCATTGGTGGGATCTATCCAAAGCCATTTATGCAGATCTTTTGAATATACTATATTAATGACATGGCAATCCTGGAAAACCGAATCCTTGGGCATACAGGTTACGAATCTGGAAGGAATGCCTAAAGAAAGATAACATTCATTCAATACCGTAGCCAGTCCCCTGCAATTGAGTCCCCTATTTTCTTTTTTACATTCTGCAATCATACTCAAAGCATTTTTCACAGCCGGGTTATCATGATTCCCATCGTGCGGAATTAAGTTATGTACCCAATGTAATAGGCTTAATATTTTGGATACCTCATTGCCTCCTCCTGCAATAGAGTCTAACTTAAACCCGGTTCGTAAAGCAACCAAATTGGGATCATCCTGAGCTTGGTAACTGAATTTGGGTATTGGCCTTGTATCCGCATAATTATAATCGCCAGCGGTTTTTAAAATATCTAAGTAACCTGGCTGATAAGTGATTTCAGTCAAAGCTTTTGCCGTATCATTCAATACTATGATAAAATCAAATTTTGTATGCTCAGTTATTTTTACAGAAATAGAATCCTTATCAGTATAAAAAGTCACTTTTCTGCCTTTTGAGGAACTTGTATAAATATCAGGCTTCGCTTCAGGCGTAATGGTCCAGCTGGCTTTTTGATAACTATCTCCGTCTCTAACATCAACAAGTTTTGAACTGGCTTTAATAACCGGCAAATTCGTTTGAGCTGACAGAATTTGGAGAGAAACAACGAAAATGAATAGGAAAACCAGTAATCTGGGCATAGAGTTTTATTTCATAAACGGGGAAACCCCTGAAATGTTACAATAAGGTCAAAAAAATAGGTAGGGTGTCACTGGTCTGAAGCAGTTCACAC
>CAIWKU010000067.1 GCA_903913355.1 uncultured Bacteroidota bacterium
CACCCGGAGAATAATAAGAGACCGTTGTATAGGTAATATTGCCGTTACAATCTTTGATATACTCGATATTTTTATAACAGGTATAGGATGCAACACTATAGGTTGAAGCAAATCCATATAAAGCATCTAAACCAATACAGCTAGGGTTAGAAAAATCCTGACTGGTGCCGATCAAATAACCATCAGAAGCGGTTAACGCGAAAATAAGATAGGGTGAGTTCAATGAATTGATGCTATCCAGACCGTAAATAGTGGTATTCGTAGGATCTACTGCCAACAAACTACCTGTACCAAACCAACCCAATGAATCGGTAATACCATAAAAAGTTACACCGCTGCGACTGGTAATCTGGCTATTGATATAGGTTGAATCTGAATAGACCTCTCCTATAGTACCATCAGTATTGAAAATAGAATCCTGGTATATCCAGGTATTTCCCGCTTTTAGTGGCCAGATAGAAGTACTACTGCTAGACCCCGCACTGCTTGATGAAGCTGATTTAGAACAGCCCCAGATAAAGATAAGGGCGGGGAATACTAATAAGAATAGTTTTTTCATCTAATGCGCTTTATATTAACTACGATATAGAGTCAAAATTAGTACCGATTGTTAAATCTGTTGCTGTTAAAAAAATGCCAAACCCTTACCCGCCGCGATTTTTAGGAGATTTTAGTTCTGCTTTAATGGGTTCTTAAGTTTGCAGAAAAATAAAAAATTGAAAACAACTATTTCAAAGTAGCCGATTGCAAGGTTTGAGAATAATCGAGATACATTGTTTTGGAAGACCTGCCGGGTATTTGCGAATATTCTTCAATTCTAACAATACCTACACCCGGAGAAATATACATAACCGTTGTTGAGATGATATTGCCTTCACAATCTTTCAGGGTATCTATGTTTTTATAGCAGGTATATTGTCCAATGGTATAGGTGGTTGCATATCCATATAAGCCATCCACTCCAACACAGGTTGGATTCGAATAATTATTCATCGTACCTATCAAATAGCCATCGGATGTGGAAAGTGAAAACACGATCAAAGGGTCTGTTGTGGCATTGATACTATCCAGGCTATAAATAGCCGTATTGGATGGGTCGATGGCTAACAGGCTATTGGTTCCAAACCAACCCAGGGAATCTGTAATACCAAAAAAGTTAACGCCCCCAATGGTAGTAGTAATTGTGTTTACATAAGATGTATCGGTATCTGATTCGCTGATGCTGCCGTCCACATTAAATGTACTATCCATATAAATCCAGCTGTTTCCTGGTTTCAGGGGTAAAATAGCCGCAGCACTTTCAGGGTCAAATATGGGTGTTGAAGATGTTTTGGTACACCCCCATAAAAGGAACATGGCCAGGGCTATTACCAAAATGCTTGTTGTTTTCATCTTAACACGGTTGTCTATTATGGATACGTATAGAAGCCTGTTTGTAAAAGATTGAAATGTTAAAGAAATCATAAAGCCGAAATATGTACAGCTGAGTTTCACCCAAACTCATTGATTATCAGCAATAATCAAAACTCAGGTCCACCTGATTAAAATCATATTTTTCTGAAATGGGTTCTTCTAATTTGCAGGCTGATTAACATTTTCGTCTATGAGTCAGGTTATCACCAATGCAAATACTACTCCCACCCGCTCCTTAACTATATGGCGTTTATTGCAAGTGCTGGTTTGGATAGTTGGCTTAGTCATATTTCTTGCCCTGATTTTTTATCCTTCTATTGGGCTATTGCTTTTTTGGAATATTCTGATACCGGTTGCGCCTGCATTATTGGTGGTTGCCACGGGTGTTTGGCGAAATATCTGTCCTTTATCCACCACCAATTTATTACCTCGTCATTTAGGGCTATCACAAAAAAGAAAATTATCGGTTACCACCCAATCAAAACTGCAATTGGCAGCGATCATCTTATTATATGCCATTGTTCCTTTGCGACATTTACTCTTTAATAATAATGGTATGGCCACAGCCGTTCTATTATTTGCATTATCTGCCATCGGCTTTACCATGAGTTTTATTTTCGACTGGAAATCTGCCTGGTGTTCTACGCTTTGTCCGGTACATGCGGTTGAAAAATTATATGGTGGCAACACATTGGTAAGTGTGCCAAACGCACATTGCCTTGAATGTGTAAATTGTTCCGTTCCCTGTCCGGATTCCACACCTAATTTTCATCCCGCGCTTGTTACTAAAAATGCTTATCAGGCTTTGGGTTCAATATTAATTATAGGGGGCTTGCCTGGATTTATCTGGGGTTGGTTCCATGTTCCTGATCTGAGAACACCAATTCATCTGACCGATAGTTTCGAGGTATACCAATTACCAATTGCGGGATTTGCCGTTTCTATACTCGCTTACCTGATATTGCAAAAATATTTTCAAGGTAAAAAAGAGAGACAATTGGTTAGCTTTTTTGCGGCTACTGGTGTATCCTTTTATTATTGGTACAGGATACCCGCTTTATTGGGTTTTGGAAAATTTGCACAAGATGCGGTATTGGTAAATCTTCGGGGAACATTACCGGAATGGAGCATTTTAGCCATGACCATTACAACGACTGTATTCTTTTTCAGTTGGTTTTTATTACGCAAGCCTAATCAGCGGAGTTGGGTAATAAGACCTCAGTTTGCTGCGAAAGCATAGGGCAGTATTTAATCAGGCATCCAGTATCTTCTTAGCGTATTCAACACATTTCCGGGTTTCCTGAACAGGGTCTGAGCCGGCAGGTATATCATATTCCAATTCGATAGTAGCGGGAAACTTATATTTTTTTTGTTTCAGCAAACCGAGAATTTCTTGTAAGGGTGTATCACCTTCTCCCCACACTTTATTATTACCACTATGCTCTTTGCTCTGGCGATCTTTAATATGTATACTGCTGATGCGATCATGTTTGGCTTCAATCAATGCTAATAAACTTTCTTTTGTGTTGTTGCCACCGGCTGCAATATAGTGTCCACAATCAAGGTTCATTGAATTATAAGGGGATTGCGCTAATGCAGTATCCCAGGCTGTATCGGTTGCCTGCAGGTGGGCATGATAACCGATATATATTTTGTGCTTAGCCCCGAAATCACCAAGGCGTTGGGTTTGTAAGGCATCAGTTGGTAATTCAACCGTAACGGATCGTGCACCCAATGCTTTTGCTGCACGCAAAGCATATTCAACTTCTGCATCGGTATTATTGGCGTTGAGGGCATTGGGTTTAAATGCATAAATACTTACTCCGGCCTTATGATACATTTTACGGATTTCTTCAAACTTATCCATCGAAACAACAGCCCGCCAATCAGCTACCTGTTTCTGGTAATCTGCAACCTGTTTTTTCTGTTCCTCCGTAAGAGGAGCCCGTTGTCCGTTTATCCTTGGTGGCGCTTTGAAAGTATTTACGGGTTTCCCGGCAAAATCTTCAATTGAATCACCCATCAACTCAATAGCACTAACTCCGCTATTCACACAATATTGTAGCAATTGTTCCGGACTTCCCGGCAAACTGCGAAAAGAATACGTAATGGCGCCTATCTGTACACCATGGAATAAAGAATTTGGTTTTTCATCCGCACTTAGTAAACTACCTGCCCCAAAAACTGTACGCCCACTCACGACAAGACCGATGGTAAGAAATGCAGATTGACACAAAAAATCGCGACGGGTGTTCTTGGGTTCAATGGGGGCAATCTTGGGCATAAGGCAGGTTTGAATAGAAGGAATGTTTAAAAATAAAGCAATTATGGTAGAAATAGCCCCGGAAAATAATAGGTGTGAAATGAGAAGATTCCGGGGGGCCCCTCGCAGAGGACTCAGCTCAATACCATTCCCCCCGGTTTGGTATCAATTTTAAAAACAGCAAAATAAAGCATGCTCTTTATTTTACCCCGAATCCTCTGCGCGGAGCGATTACCGGAATATTCTTTCAATCAGAAAGGTGGTTTTTACCTCTCGATATTGATAGAAAATTGGTTTTCCTAGGATTTTTTATTATTTTGTACTAACTTAATTCCTTGTCTATCTGTTTGTTATGACAGTAGATGGTAGAATAATTGCTTCTTTTTTGGGTCTTAAAAACGAGTATGGTTATTCTACTATCATAGTATACTAACAGCATTGAATTATACCATTTTGTAAAAGTAGCGGATCATAAAAGGCAAGACAACTGCGAAAAGTCGCAGGTTGGGAAAAAGATTCGATACCTGTTGTCAAAATCAATGAAGATGTCAGAAACAGGAAATTATTCTAAATCACGTATTACCAATATTCCTGCAGATCTCCAATCTGAGCAGGCCCGTCATTTCAAAAAAACCATTCCCCGATTTCCGGAAGAAGCGATTTATATCTATTCTTTTAAAGAAGGAAGAATGTTGTATGCAGATGGCTGGGAAGAGATTTTGGGATATAAAGATGATGAAATCAGTATGATGACGATTGTGAGCATTACTACCCCAGAGTATGCCCCTTTTTCTAATGAATTAAATGATAAAGCACTGCAATTTATTCTCAATAAAACAGAAGAACTGGAGAAATATAGTTTCACGATTGAGTTAAAGAAAATGCATAAGAATGGAACGCCTGTTCCGCTGATTTCAAAAGTAGGCGTATATAGCTCAGAAAATGGAAGAGTCACAGCTATTATGGGGCATTCTCATATTAATAGAAGTATTAACCTGGGTAAAGTAATGCGTTATGCCGCTTATGGACCTGACAAATCTGAATTTGAAGAAGAGTTGAACAAACAATTGTTTCAATATTTTGCCATTTCAGAAAAAGAAAAAGAAGCTCTTGGCATGGTGGCAAAAGGGTTCTCTTTCAAAGAAATTGCCGGCTTATTAAATGTTACACAATCGGCTATTGAAAAAAGGATATTGCCTTTATACAAAAGGTTTAATGTAAAAAGCCTTACGCATTTGATCAGTTTTGCTTATGATAATCATATCCTGAGTCAATAAAATTTCTTTAGGTTTTATAAGGAGATCTCTACTATATCATTTTCTGCTACACCAATAGTAAGCAACATCTTGCGCCAACTCTCTTTTTCATTTGTGGAACCCAATACCCAGATCGTTTTCCTGGAAGCGAGTGCTTTTCGATTTTCAGGATTTGTAGCATAGGTATCGATAAAGCTGAGGAAAGTTTCCGCGCTTACCATAGGTGTTGTAATGGGTTTGCCAGGGTTGATATCATCAATGATCAATACAGAAGCATCGCGCCAGGTCCAGGGTGTTGGAGCTGAACCAGTCTGACCTGACGGATAAAAAAAATCACTACTTAATTTCATAGCAGTCGTATATACCGAAGCTTCATGCCGAATAGATAATTCGGTAGCCAGTCCTACACTTAAACTGGTTTTACCCGTATTCTCTTCGCCAAATACGAATAGATGGAGTTTACTATTTGCAGTATTCAAAAAATCAGCAACTGATTTTCTACCGTTATCATTCATGGGAAAATCCCATTGAGCCAAACGCAATTGATACGGGTATTGGGGTATCTGCAAATACATTTTTGTGAGGTACCAATAACCAGATGGATACAGCAATAGGATTGCGATACTAATACAAACTATCTTATAAATTTCTCCTCCATTGCCAAGAAATCCCAAAAACATAGCCCCCAGTCCAAAAAAGCTAAGATCCGTAAGTGTATCAAAAAGAATATTGCCCCAGGCGGGTTGAAAAGTATAGGAATTGCCTTTTACATACAGGAGTTTTGACCGGGAACGACTTTTCAATAACAAGGGCCCTAAAAAATTATAGGTTTCAAATGCGATCCAAAACCCCCATATATACCAAGGCGCCCGCGCAATAGCATAGGAATTCGTATGAAAATTTGACAGGATAAGATAAAGAATAAAGGAGGGTATAAAACCAAGCGAGAAATGTCCGAATTGATTGGCCAGCCAGGTATACGTTAACGTAACCCCACGATAAGAATCTTTGCCAATCAAATCGGCTTTTATTTGTGCAAAGACATCTTTTGCCTTAAGTATTTTTGACATAGGAATGGTTTGAAGGGTAGTAAGATAGAAATTGTTTTATGTATTTACTATAGGCAGTGCATAAGTGGGGAAATATTTTGTTACCTTATTTAATATGATCAATGGTTGAGTAAATTTGCTTCCGTAACTTAAATTATAACCCTGCCTGTATGCAAATCATAAAAAGAATTAGCCCGGTTCTATTGGCCACTGTGTGGATCAGTATTTCTGAATTTGTTAGAAATGAATTTTTGGTAAAACAACAATGGGTAGACCAGTATCAGCAAATGGGTCTGCAATTTCCTTCATCTCCCGTTAATGGGGCAGTATGGGGGCTTTGGTCGCTTTTGTTTGCAGTGGCGATAGCTATCCTTTCAAAAAAATTTACTTTTTTACAAACTGCATTTCTGGCCTGGTTCGTAGGCTTTGTATTGATGTGGGTAACGATTGGAAATTTAGGGGTTTTGCCTTATGGTATATTGGTGTATGCAATTCCTTTGAGTTTATTGGAATCATTTGTTGCGGCTTGGATCATCAGAAAAACAAGTTAATATGAAACCTTCTTTACGAGAATTAAATTAAAAATTTTACTGGGTTTGCTAAAAACGAATGCCTCTTAAAAAGAGGCATTCGTTTTAATATATACTATAAAATAGATTTAGTGCTTATTCCCGGAACCATTTAACTGATAGCAACCTATATCTGACCCCGGAGGCGTAACTTCTGTTGCTCCATAAATTGGATCAACTGGTATCTGGCTAAGTGGGGTAAAATTGATAAATCCTTTTCCTACACAAGGCGAAGTTGGTTTTAATCTGAAATCCCATCCTGTTGCAAAAGAGATATCTGCCAATGTTCCAGATGCTTGTGGAAGTGGATAATATACAAACTGAGGATTGTTCTTTTGAATATTTACACTTCCGTCATACACAGATCCAACAGTATAAGAAGCGGGCAAATAGCTGGAAGGTGTTGGTATATCGGTTGGTTGTGGTTTGGTAAGAAAATTAACCGGGTAAAACTGGTTAACAGTTGCAGCGCTATCACCATAATTAAAATTATAGCCATAGCTGATATGCGCCGTATCAGCAACAATCAGGGCATTTCCCAGATAGTTGGCAGTACCTACAATACGCAACCCAAACATACAATTCACAAATAGATTATTATAGATAAGTCCTTCAGAGCCTTCTTCATAATTGATAGAACCACCTCTTCCCAAAGAGTTACCAACACGTAAACGTCTGTAACCACCATTCAGGATAGTATTATTATAGGCATAAATATTCGTTTGTGGGTTTCTGCCTCCGTTATTGGATGGCTTCACTCCATTGGTATTTGGTCCGATAATCAGGTTGTATGCAACATTACCAACAGTACCCGCTTTAATATTTCCAATTCCTTCACCACCGGTATATCCTCCTTTTTCAGAAGTATTACGCATAATATGAATCATACCTCCCTGAATACGAATGGGATCATCTACTCCACCATATAACCAGGAATCTTCCAACACCAACATACCTTTTGGATTTACAAAAGAAATCATATAAGCCGTGCTGGCATTTTTGATACCAAATACCGGAGAAGTACCCACTGTGCCGCCGCCAAATTCTATATGTGTCCATTTAAAGATCATAAACTGGGTAGTAGTATCACCCAATAATCCACCCCACCATCCCCTGTAAGCTGGATCAGTCGTTGGGTCCTGTCCAGGGATATCTTTTTTTACCAATAATGTTTTATTGGGTGCAGCTGTAAACCAAACAGGCTTATTCTGTGTGCCAATGGATAATAGATTACCGTGAATAAAGAAATTATAGTTGCCGGTAAAATAGATTTTTGCTCCGGGTTGTGCAGTTACTGTATCTCCTTTATTGATGGTAACATCACCTGTTACCCAATAAATAGAATCACTTTGCAAAGTTCCTTTAATGGTTCCTGATATATTACCGGGTTTTACTGATTGGCTAACAGAGAATACCGGCGACGAAATAGAAGTTACTTCCTGTTTTGTGCAGGAATAAAATGCCAATTGAACAATCAGCGCTGCAAAAATTATGGATATTTTATTTTTCATATTGTGTGATTGTGTTGCTAGTGATTATAATTTGAATCGTAATCCGGCCATATAGGTTTGGTTAAACACATCTTTCTGTACCAATATTTTTGATGCATCTGTTTGTTCGGGCCTGCCCAATAAAGTATTGGCATGCAGTACATCAACAATAATCGGGTTGTTTAACAGGTTGGTGACTTTGATAAAAGCGGTAAAACGTTTATTGAGTTTTTTCTCAGCAGAGAAATCCAATTGGGTGGTGGCCCTTTGCCAAAAATCCAATCCTAAATAAGGAGATACTACGTTAATTCTTTTTCCGGTATATACCAGACTTAATTGTCCGTCAAATCCATTCTTTGGATTTTTATATAACAAAGAAAGGTTTCCGATATGATCGGATTGCCCTTGTAAGGGGCGGGTTTGATTGGCATAGGAATAAGAAGGGTGAAGAGTAGCATCCAAACCATATACCTGTTTGGTGGTTGTAATGGCAGAATGCGTATAAGTATAGTTACCGCTCAATCCCCAGTTGCGTATATATTTTGAGAATACCAGTTCAAATCCATAGTTAGTGGCATTACCCAGGTTTTGTGGTTCATATACATATCCATTATTGGATACCTGTTGAAACGCATATTCAATAGGATTGCTAAGATGTTTATAGAATACGCCCGCAAATAAATGATCTGTTGCTGAAAAATAATTTTCATAACGCAGGTCATAGTTATCTGACTGGGTGTGTTTGATATTGAAGTTGCCACTTTCTGTATAATAATCACCCGTGATATTGGCAGGAATATATTCGAAATAAGAAGGGCGACTAATAGCCGTATAATAAGAAGCCCTCAGGTTCTGGCGGGCATCAATTGCATATTTGATATGTACGCTAGGTAGCAGGTCTGTATAGCTGATAGTACCAAATTTACCGGCTGCCTGTGATGATAATTGAGACACATAAGAAAGTTCGGTATGTTCTGAACGGGCACCTGCCAGTATCTGCAGATTTTTCAGGTTCCATTTTCCCTGAATATACCCAGCGCTTACTTTTTCTGTGGCTGAATAATTATTTCCATTGGTAGAATCGCCAATTGCGTTAGATGCGGGAGAAAAACTAAAGACCGTATTGTTAATTGTTGAATAAACCTGCTGGAACCCACCAGGTATAACCGTACTCAGATTGTATTGGGTATAAAAATTACTTCTGTCTTTTGAGCGGTACATTCCACCACCGGCCAATTCAAAATTTTTGGTCACATTATAAGTAAGGTTCAGATAACCTGCTTTATCCTCATCGCGGCTATGTGTCCAGATATGTGATACTGGTTTGATAAAATAAGTAGTACTCGTAATATCTGTTCTTAACAAATCCATCTCCACCCAATCCGGCGTTTTGGAAGTAGCAAGAGAATAGGCAAGTGACCAATCCAATGCGAAATCTTTGGTAAACCTGTCAGTACCGCTCAGGGTTGAATTGTAAACTGTTTTTCTGGTAAACTGTGAGCGGTCCAAATTATGTACTTCACCAGGCCCTGGTAATACAGGAACGGTTAACATAGAACGATGGCCAGCTTCATCCAGTTGCAGGAATAAATTGTACAAAGTGATCTTATGATCAGGGTTAAAAGCATAATCCAGTTTCAGATGGGTGCCCAACCTTGATTGCAGATTAGAATATTTGCGGTATTGTATTACATCGAAATTGGGGGAGTTAGCTGGATCAGGTCCGGGAGCCAAAGAGTTATAATACGTGGTGTTACCACCTCTGTAAATGCTCTGGAAACTACCTGCCAACAGAAAACCCAGTCTTTTATTAAAAATGCGATTGCCGATACTTAAAGCGGCAAAAGTATTAGCGGGCAATCCTACATTATGGTAATTTAATTGGCTGGTTGAAAAATCAGCTGGTTTAGCAACATAAGAAGTACCGTTGATTTCGTTTGGTGCTTTGGAAGCAATGCCGCTCGTACTATAACCTGAGAAAGCACGGTTTAAAAATACCTGGCTCATACCTAATGCAAGATTGGCATTCACGGTAAGCGTACTGGGTGCATCTTTCATTACCAGGTTCATCGCACCCCCAATAGCATCACCTTCCATTTTGGGTGTAGGTGCTTTTACTATTTCCAGTCTTTCAATCATATCCGCCGGAAATATATCCATTGGAATGGATCTTTGTTTATCATTTGGACTGGGAATTTTTATACCATTTACTGTAGTATAATTGTAGCGTTGATCCATCCCTCTGATGATGGCATACTGACCATCACCACTATTTGTTCTTACAACAGATACGCCGGAAACACGTTGCAATACATTACCCACAGTAATATCCGGAGATACTTCAATAGCTCTGGCAGAAACGATATTGACTACATTATCTGAGAAGTGTTCAGTTTTTCTGGCAAACTCATCGCTTTCTCTGCTTTTTTTACTATTAACCGTAATATTAGCCAGACTGGTATTAATATCTGATAAGTCGGTATTTACCACAGCGATATCGTCGGCAGATTTGAGAATTACTTTATCATTAGTAAACTCTGTATACCCAACAAATTGAATTTTAACGGTATAGCTGCCTTCTGGTAATTTTTTGAAGATATAAGAACCATCAAGACTGGTTTTGCTGGTAAAAGAACCTCCTTTACCGGAAACGGTAACGGTTGCACCAACAAGTGGTTCGCCGGTTTTTTTGTCTGCTATCTTACCTTTAATTGTTCCCGCAAAACTGTATGTAGCAAGACCGATACATAGAAACAGC
>CAIWKU010000068.1 GCA_903913355.1 uncultured Bacteroidota bacterium
ACCAGCCCATGCTTTTATTGATCATTTTAACTCATCTAAAAAAACTGAAAACTATTTAAGATAAATATGGAAATTCGCAGATGATCATTACACAGACTGAAATTTACAAATACACGATTCCCATGGTTCCATTTACCATTGCAACGGGAACCATGGCATATGCCCAGAATCTTTTTATCCGTATACATACCACTGAAGGAATTACCGGCGTTGGAGAATGTTCTGCATTCCCCATGATTGCCGGGGAAACCCAGGCTACCTGTTACGAAATGGCAAAAGACTTTGCCGCTCTTTGGAAAAACAAACCTGCGAATGAGATTGCTCAGCGATTGGAAGAACTATCACTTTTTACTGCCGGCAATTACACCGCCAAGAGTGCATTTGATATGGCATTGTATGATATTGCTTCCAAAGCTGCCAACCAACCTTTATACCAGTATCTTGGGGGCTCTATAAAAACTATAGAAACTGATCTTACCATTGGTATTGATACACCTCAAAAAATGGCCGCAACCGCCACAGAGTTCATTGAAAAAGGGGTGAATATTATCAAAGTAAAACTGGGGAAAAATGTTACCGATGATATTGAAAGAATGCGTCGTATCAGACAGGCCGTTGGTAATACCATTAAGTTAAGAATTGATGCCAACCAGGGCTGGACGTATGAAGATGCCAAAACTGCTTTAACCAGTATGGGCCCTCTGGATATCGAATTTTGTGAACAGCCCATGCGCAAATGGAATGATGAATTATTACCGGAATTATGCCGCATATCGCCTATCCCCATTATGGCCGATGAAAGTGTATTTACCCATCATGATGCCGAACGCATTATCCGAAATAAAGCCTGTGCCTATATCAATATCAAGCTTGCCAAAAGCGGTGGTATTCACGAAGCTTTACTGATCAATAAAATTGCAGAAGAAAATAATATTCCCTGTATGATGGGAGGTATGCTGGAAAGTCGCCTCGCACTTACCGCCAAAGTGCATTTTGCCATGGCCAACAACAATGTACATTTCTATGATCTGGATACCTGCCTGCTCGGTCACCTCACAGACCCGGTAATTGGCGGGGCAACCTATTCAGGCATGAACCTATCTGTTCCAAACACCCCCGGTATAGGCGCAGATATAGACAATGACTATCTGAAAACCCTCGAACAAATCGTGATCTAATAAAACTTGAAAATCATTGCCACATTTTCAAATTTTCAAATTTTCAAATTCTACACAATATCTTTACGAATAAAATAAATAAGCCCAATGGACCCCAAAAAAGCAAGTGAAAGTCATACTACCATGAACGAACTGGTTTTACCTAATGATACCAATACATTTGGCAACCTGATGGGGGGACGATTGATGTACTGGATGGATATTGCAGCAGGAATTGCAGCAGGAAGACATTGCAATACACCCAGCATGACGGTTTCAGTAGACAATATCAGTTTCAAGAACCCGATTAAACTGGGTAATGTGGTACATATAGAAGCAAAAGTTTGTCGCGCTTTTCATACTTCGATGGAGATCAATATAAAGGTTTGGGGTGAAGACCTGCTTCACCAATATAAATATGAGAGCAATGAAGCATTTTTCACTTTTGTTGCGTTGGATCCAAATGGGAAACCCAGAGAAGTGCCTCAATTAATTGCGGAAACCGAAGAAGAAAAGAAATTGTATGAAGGTGCGCTGAGAAGAAGGCAGCTTCGATTAATCCTGGCAGGTAAAATGGACCCGGATGATGCTAAAGAATTAAAAGCATTTTTTATAAAGGATTAAGCAGGAGACAGTAGCTTTTTAGCGATTATTTTATTTATCCAGCAAGTTCATAAAGTGATGCTTACTTTTAAGCATATAGTTTTTGCTCTGCTCAATCGCTTCCATTACCTGGTCAAGTATTTCCTCAACAGGTTTTGTATAATCAATGATCATGGGTTCTTTAAAACGAATGGATAAGCGGGAGCCAGTTTTTTTAAAGGATAGCCCTGTTTTACTAAAAGCCCTCCAGAAACCATTAATCACTACAGGCACCACAATGGGTTGGTTATTCTTAATGATATGTGCTGTGCCTCTTCTACCCGGTGCAAAGGGCTTGGTTGTACCCTGCGGAAACGTAATTACCCAACTTCTGTTTAAAGCCTGATCTATTTTCTGTGTATCAGATTCATCTCGCTCTCTGGCAATTTCTTTTCCTTCTGCGCGCCAGGTTCTTTTCACCGTCAGTGCACCGGCCATTTTAAATAGTCTGCTAAGCAGGCTGCCATTCATGGTTTCTTCTGCAGCAACAAAATATACATTGGTGAATGGATTGAGCAGGTAATAAGGAACACCTAATCTGTTTTGCTTGCGCCATTTAACCGCACAGAAAATATGCAGAAAAGTAATTACATCGGCAAAATACGTTTGATGGTTACTAACGAAAAGCACATTCCTGTTGGGAAGATTACGCAGATTCTCGGTTCCTTCAATCTTTATCTTATTAAACCAGGTGAGCCCCGGATAAGAGATAGCCCCTACAACACAATAAACTATTGAACGGATAAGACGGATATGTTTTAATCTGTCAACTAATTTCATAATAGCTGGGGTTTGACAAGCACTGCAAAATAAGCATTGTAAACAAATACAGGGCGTAAACTTAAAAATAAATGAATCTAAGTGTCTATTCTATCATACTCTGCTAATACATTTGCTTCAATTACCAATTTATGCAGTTAGATACGGTCATTTTTGATATTGATGGGTTACTGGTGGATAGTGAACCACTGTGGAACGAAGCCGCAACAGAAATATTCAGAGAGTATGGAGTCAGTCTTTCTGAAGAACAATACAAAACCACTACGGGTCTCAGGACCAAAGAATTCGTTCAATGGTGGTTTTCTTATTTTAATATAGGGACTGCAGAATATGCAAGGGCCGAAAAAAAAATTGTGCAATTGGTATTAGAAAAGATCGCCTACAAAGGAAAGATCATGCAGGGTGTTGGCTATATTTTTGAATTCTTTTCAAGAAAGCAATTTAAGATCGGTCTGGCTACTTCTTCCCCTCAGGAATTAATTGATCTGGTTGTTCAAATGGCAGGTATTCAAAACTATCTGCAAGCAACTTCATCGGCGCAGGATCTTCCACTGGGCAAACCACACCCGCAGGTTTACCTCAACTGTGCCGCTCAATTAAACAGCCAGGCAATCAAATGCATTTGCTTTGAGGATTCTTTTAACGGATTGATTGCTGCCAAAGCAGCACGGATGAAATGCGTAATCGTTCCACATATCTCGCAGAATAAAGATGAAAGATGGGGAGCAGCCGATCTTAAGATTTCATCCCTGCAAAATTTTGGTGAATTACACCTGGATATGATGCAATCTTGAATACAATGAAATTTACCTGCTCAATATAAATGGGCAACCACTTTTCAAGAATCAGTAAGTCAAAAAAAAGTCCTGTGCAATGCACAGGACTTTTTAGTCAGTAGGAATATTATTACAGTATCCTAGTTTTTACTTTTCAGGTTTGGATGCGGGGCCGGAACTGTATTGGGTCCATCTTCCGTTGTGCCCTGAAGATCTACGGTATTGGCATCTCCATCCTGTGCATACACAAACAATAACCGGCTTTCAGAAACACCTTGTTTTTCAACCAGGTATTTAACCACCGCATTCACTCTTTCCCAACTTAACTGCTGTGCAGATTTGCTGGCAGTGCCATAGCCGATCACTTTAATCTTACAGGCAGGATTTGCTTTTATTTTTATAGCTGCCTCAGCTAAGAATGCCTGGGCATCTTTTGTGAGTTTTGCGTTTCCAACAAAATGAACGCTAACCAGGTTTCCGATGGTACATTCTGGCGCCTTCTCAACCGGTTTCATATTGGCGATCAGGTCTTTCATTTCCTTGCAACAAGGTGGCTCAGGACAAGTACCTACCCCATCAGCATCAACAGGGAAGCATTTTTGAGGAGTCAGCAATTCTTTATCTCTGTAATCAGGAACACCATCTCCATCGGTATCCTTGGCAACACCATGACTATCCACTGGCGCACCTTTTGGAGTATTTGGTTCCAGATCAAACTGATCAATAACACCGTCTTTATCTGAATCCAGCAACACCACTTTTGGCATTTTCATATGCTTAGGTGCATTCAGCTCATTGTAAACAAAATTATTAGGATTGATCCACCATAAAGGTTGAACTCTTTTGCCTTTTTTGATGCTCAGATTGATATTCAGGTGCATGGATATATAGTTAAATATATCGCTCCGCCCCGTATTCAAAGCATCCTGGTCGCCATTAAATGTATTAATCAGCCTGTCCTCAATACCTACATTATATTTTTCATTCAATTTATAAGAAACCCCGGCTCCATAAGTAAGAGAATGAGTCATCAATGAACTACCAGAGCCCACATCTGTTCTTCTTACTCTTGTTGGTGCTGTTTGGTACTTAGCGCCGGCGGCAGTTAATGCAGCATTTACAGCCTCCTGAACAGTAGCTTTGTAACCGCTATAATTGATGGTAGTAAAATTGAATGGGTTCCCCGAACTATCGGTCATACGGGTATTGACGGATGAAATAGCCAATGCATATCCTCCA
>CAIWKU010000069.1 GCA_903913355.1 uncultured Bacteroidota bacterium
CTGATGCCGGGAGATACCGTACTCATATTAATGATGATCCTGCCCGTTGTTTTTGCGCTAAGCAAACCATCAGAATTGGTAAATAATTGCCTGACTGCTTCATCATCCGATACCATTAAAAAAACAATTTCTGTTTTGGCAATTAATTCTCCAGGGGATTTAGTTGAATTAGCACCAGATGCAACAAGTCCTGTTTCTTTATCCTTATTCCTATTATATACAGTTAACGGGTAACCTGCTTTGATTAATTGCTGGGCCATTGGGATTCCCATATTGCCGAGTCCGATCCATCCAATAGTAGTTTTTTGCATATTTAGTGTTCCTTATTGTATTCGTTAAGATTCAAATTTTATTCAGACAAGTTAGTTTCAGTTGATGCTAAAGATCCTGCTTTAAAAGGGAATTTTTTGAGGAAATAAAAATGGATTCCGCCAATCACTAGTGCGATCAGCCCTTCCAGCAAAACCGTATCCGGAGTACCAATTACCTGAGAAATAGAGCCTATCATTAATCCACCCAGTGGCTGCATCCCAAAAAAAGCCATAGCATAAATACTGATTACTCTCCCGCGCATTCCAGGGTCAACAGTTGTTTGTATAAGTGTATTGCTAATAGTGATCTGCGACATCATTCCAAATCCTGAAATCGCAGCAAATACCAGTGCAAGCGGATAATAGTGAATATGAGAAAACAGAATCAATCCTGTTCCAAATACCAATGTATTGATGGCCAATATTTTTTTCAGGTTTCTACCAAAGGGGAGTGATGCCAGAAAAAGAGCACCCCCGAAAGCACCTACACCGATAAAACTATCAATTACGCCAAATGTAGATGCTGTTCCTTTAAAAATATCTTTTGCATATACCGGAATCAAAGTGCTAAAAGGGAGTACGAATAAACTCATTAATGCCAGCATTAATAATACTAATCCAATGGAGGGTGTATTTTTTACGTACCGGAACCCTTCTCGCATTTCGCCGAGGATGTTTTTCTTATGCTGACTGGGTTTGAATACAGGAAGTTTCATCAATAAAAGAGATCCAATTACTGCAATAAAACTCAATGCATTTAACCCAAAGCATACATCATCCCCGAATTTTTCTATGATTAAACCGGCGATACCCGGACCAATTAACCTGGACAGGTTCACCATAGAAGAGTTTAATGCCAGGGCATTGGGTAGATATTTTTTATCATCTACCATTTCATACACCAACGACTGCCTTGCAGGTACATCGAACGCATTGATAAACCCAAGAATAGCGCTCAAAGTAATGATCTGCCAGATATGATATTCTTTATAAAAAACCAGGACAGTTAATAGTATCGCCTGGATCATGGAAGCTATCTGTGTAATCAATAAAAGACGATACCGATTATACCGATCAGATACCACACCGCCTATCGAGGAGAATAAAAAAGAAGGAAATAAGCTGGCAAAAAGAGTAACCCCTAACATAAATTTCGAATGCGTAAGTGAGTATACTACCCAACTTACCGCTGTTTTCTGCATCCAGGTCCCGATCAGGGAAATGGATTGCCCGGTAAAATAGAGCCGGTAATTACGGCTTTTAAATGCGTTGAATGTGGTTATATTCATTCCTTTCTTAGTACTTGTCCTTTTTACACCTGATACAGATATTAGCAATTATCAGGCTGAATATATAATTCAATACATAAATGACCAGTGAAGTGTTGCATTGTGTGAAGATTTTGCAGTAATCATACGAATATTGCCTTCTTTCTTATTACTAATCAAATCAGCTCCTTCCAGTTTTATATCTTTCAGCAAAGAATTATCGGGTTCATATACATAGATTACATATAAATCATTCGCCACTAATTCACTGGAGCCTGATAATGCATTTTCTGACCAGTTCATTTCATTTATCTCGAATCCTCCGCAAGATACATGCCGGTTTGTTGCCAATAGCTGGGGATGAGATAGTTTTTCACGAAGGCAGAATACTTGGCAATGATAATTACTGTCAATCGTTCCGGGTGAGAATTGCTTGTTTACAATACCGATAAATTTTTTTGTCCAGAATTCAAAACAGAGATATTGTTTGTTCGGATCCAAGCCAAGATCCTTTACCGGGATCAGGTTATCCCGCTCATCCATTCTACCCAATACCAGCCAATTTTCAAATAACCTGTTAACTTCCAAAGAAAACAAACCTGTTGTAGTAGCCGTACCCGCATCAAATACTCTTGGTCCGCTACCACTCATTTCCGCTTCATATAACCCGATATGTCCCGATCTGGAAGGATCAACATCATAAACCTGGCCGGGTTGTGTAAATAAAACAGGAATGGTTCTTTGGGCCGCTTCAATTAAAGGCGAAGATTCATATACTTCCGGTTTATCCGTAAGCATAAACAAAGATCCTGTAAGTGAAGTGGCAGTGCAGGATCGATACGCTTCTTTTTGACTAAGTACAATATGATCAGGGTCGTTTCTCCATATAATATTATTATAAGAATTGTATTGAGCAAGGCCTGCATAGCTATATCCATCATTACCAATCCTGCAACCATCTGCTATTCCTACCAATTCCGGCCGAATGCCCCAGCATGCCAAAAGAAAATGATCTTTTCCTGCTTCCTTTCTTACTGTCTGTACAATTTTTCTGAATGCGCTATCCCTATTATTATTTTTTCCATCAAAAAATTCCTTGTAACTATTATATCCTTCATATTTTAAATGACGAAGCGCATCCAGCTTAAAATATTGCCAGCCGAATTGATTCAGTGTTTTATAAACCGGTGCAATAAATTTTTCAATGGTTGCAGGCTGGTTCCCATCCATCACATATCCTATCCAGTTACCTGAAACAGGTGTATTATTCTTATCCCTTACAAAAAGTGTTCGATTCTGATAAGCAGCCGCAGAATCTGTGAAACTTACATTTGTCCAGATTCCGGGTTGCAAGCCTTTATTACTGATATATTTTGCGAGTTTTTCTAATCCGGAAGGGAATTTCTGATTGGGGATCAACCAACTTGTTGAGCTTCCTATTGGGTTCTGCTGGTAACCATCATCTATTTGCAGATAGCTTAATCCAAACGGTTTAAATTTTTCGCTGATGATATCAGCCGTTTTGATCACATTCGCTTCTGTGACTTTATCAAAATAGGCAAACCAACTACACCAGCCAACAACCGGTTTTTGATAAACCGCATATTCTTTTGGGTGGAAATAAGTTAATCCTCGGTGCTTTTGATAATAGTTTGGCCGAAATCGAATAATGATTTCATTACCAGTAATAGAAAATTGATAATGAATGATTTTACCAGAAACCTCCGGCCTGATCACCATTTTTGTATTATTATGATCAAATGAAACTAACCAGTCATCTTCCCTGTTATAAACCGCATTATTTAATAAACTATGACTGGCTCCGGAAACAGCTCTTACTATTTTTAAACCGCTTTCTCGAGGATCACTTTCACAACTGATCGAAGAACTATCAGCTGTAATAGCTCCAGAAATATTTATTGGTTTTCCAGAAACCGATGTAATCGTAAATAATTGATAAACACAATTATTTACCACCTGGTCTTGCTCCTTATAACGAAAATCAGTTCCGCTCGCTGGCAGAATAATGTTTGCGACTGTTTGTTCTCCAAACTGTATTACAAGGTTTGACCCGGTTGTTGTAAAAACAGCTTTTTGTTGAGAGAATATCGTTTGAGTTGAGCATATACATACGGACAAATGAAAGAGTAATATTAAGTATTTTACATTCACTAACCCAGGGCTTGATTTCTTCATTTTCTAGGATTTACTAAGTACAGGTGTAACCTGCTTTGAAAGTACATACAAAAAAGTAAATGAAAATTTACCTGGCCTATTTTTTATCGATAAGCCCCTGAGTAATCAGCTCTCTTTTCAAAATTTGGGTTCAGTCTATATAACCGAAAGGGATATACGCATTAATTTACCCTTTGAGCAGTAATAGCATACGAACAGGCGCAGCTGCTGCTTTGTAGTCCATAATTAGGTATATACATGCCTGAAATCGTTCCAGAGATCGTATTTCCATCGGTACTAATGGTGAGAGACCCATTTACATAACCGCTCCCATTATTACTATTGGGGCCACCCTGACCATTATATACATGCAACCCGGCAGTATCATTATTATTGACAATAGATACAATTTGATTAGGAGCCGTACTGGATATCTGTGCATTTAAAAAACCAGCTAAATGAGAGGAATTATCAATATAAATAGCAGTAAC
>CAIWKU010000070.1 GCA_903913355.1 uncultured Bacteroidota bacterium
ACTGTTCCAAAAATTTCTTCGGCAGAAAGGGCTTTGCCGGTAGTGTTGATATCAACATATACAATATCGCCAAGCTCATGTTGCGCAAAATCGGTAATGCCAATCGTGGCAACTGTACCTTCTAAACGGATCCATTCATGGTCTTTGGTGTAGCGAACGTTTGCTGGAAAATTCATATACTTTGGTTTATAGTGCAAATATTAGACAAAAATTGATTGAAAAGCCGTTTTCAATTTTGAGTTTTGGTGTTTACTTTTTTCTAAAACCCCTGCTGCTCAAAATAAAGTAACACATGGTCCTTAATAAAATTCTCCTGTTCGGGCAAAAGCATGACCGGCAATTCCTTGATCTGTTGAAAATGGGGCCATCCATCTGCATCATTTCCCTGCAAACTATAATAGCCACTCTGACTAAGCACTTTGCAAACGGCCACATGCATAAGATCCTGTTTCTGCTCTTTCGAAATTTTTTCTGCGATAAATCCTGTTTCCTGTATGCCAATTAAGAATAAAACCCCTTCTAAATCTGGTTTTTTGCCAAACCTTTCAAGCAATTTTGCCTCCAGTGCCCACCATCTTTGCTGAAAATCATCATTTACAAACATATCCGGCAAAGGTAAACAGTGCATCATCACCCGGCAAAAGTTATCTTTGCCGCAAATTGTTATTCTATGTTACAAGTGAGTGTATTGCGTAACAATACAGCAGAAGTTAAAAGAAAACTGGCTAAAAAGCATTTTAACCAGCCTGAATTGGTGGATGAGATTATTAAATTTGACGATGAACGCAAGCGTTTACAAGCGGAATTTGATGAATTACAGTCAAAAGTGAATAGCGCTTCCAAAGAAATTGGAAAATGGATGGGTCAGGGCAAAAAAGAGGAAGCAGAAGCCTTGAAAACAGAAGTGGCCAATTGGAAAATCTCACTTGACCCTTTAAAAGATAAAATGGCATTGGCTGAAAAAGCGCTGGCTGATACATTGGTTCTATTACCCAACCTGCCTGCCGATGAAGTACCAGAAGGCAGTTCGCCTGAAGAAAATGTAACTGTAAAAGAGGGGGGGATAAAAAGGCCTTTACCGGAAGGCGCTGTTCCGCATTGGGACCTGATCACCAAATTCCAGTTGGTTGACTTTGAAACCGGGGTGAAGATTACGGGAAGAGGATTTCCTTTGTACAAAGGGCAGGGAGCTAAATTGCAAAGGGCCCTGGTTCAATATTTTTTAGATTTTAATACTGCCGCCGGATACACTGAATATTTACCTCCTTTTATGGTAAATGAAGCAAGTGCATTTGCTACGGGACAACTGCCGGATAAAGAAGGACAGATGTACCATGCCACCGCCGATAATTTTTACCTGATACCAACGGCCGAAGTGCCCGTAACCAATATTTACCGCGATTCAATTGTAAAACTGGAGGAATTACCTATTAAAATGACGGCTTATTCCCCTTGTTTTAGGAGAGAGGCCGGTAGTTTTGGAAAAGATGTACGCGGATTGAATCGTGTTCACCAGTTTGAGAAAGTGGAAATCATACAAATCGTAGAACCTTCAAAAAGTTATGAAGTGTTGGATCAAATGGTAGCCCATGTAGAAAATCTTTTATTGTCGCTGGAACTGCCTTATCGCATACTTCGTCTTTGTGGTGGCGATATGGGTTTTGCCAGTGCTATTACCTATGATTTTGAAGTGTTTAGTGCGGCGCAGGAAAGATGGCTGGAAGTAAGTAGTGTGAGCAATTTTGAAAATTTTCAAACCCATCGGATGAAATGCCGCTACAAAGATGGAGATGGAAAAATGCAGCTTACCCATTCACTAAATGGAAGTTCACTGGCTTTACCCAGAATTGTTGCCTGTTTGCTAGAAAACAACCAGGTGGCCGATGGCATTGAACTGCCAAAAGTATTGCATAGCTATTTTGGAGCCGCCAAAATACAATAACAGGTATTTGGTAAGATTTGCTGTAACGGATAATAAGGTTATCGAAGAGTGTGGCTATTGCCCGCTGCAGTACCCATACCCTTCATTCTTTTTAATTATATTTGAAGAGAAACCTCATTCTGCCTATGAAATGGATAAAAAGAATTGGATTTCCCTTGTTGGGAATATTCCTGCTGCTGAATATTATTGCCATATCTCAGGCATACCAGTTCACTCATTTTTATCCCAATATTCCACCTGCTAAAAAGCCGGATCAAATGAATTTTGGAGAAAAAGCTTCGGCGATTTTCTTTGGAGTTCATTATCCCAAAAGTGTGGTAGTAGATTCATTTCAGGTCCCTCATGAAAGTTTTACCATTAAAGCATCTGATGATATTAGTTTAGAATGCTGGTATGCAAAAGCTGAAAAGATAGCAAAAGGAACCGTGATTATGTTTCATGGCCATGCCAGTTCTAAAAGCGGTATCATAAAAGAAGCCGAAGCTTTTCACCAGTTAGGATGGAATGTGCTGATGACAGATTTCAGGGCACATGGTAATAGCGAAGGCACGGTATGTACCATTGGCTTTGAAGAAGCAAAAGATGTGAAAGCCGCTTATGATTATATTGAAGTAAAAGGGGAGAAGAATATTGTGCTATGGGGTATTTCATTAGGGGCCTCCACTATCCTGAAATCAGTGGCAGATTATAATAATATCAAACCCAATAAAGTAATATTAGAAATGCCTTTTGGTAGTTTAACTGATGCCGTAAAAGGCAAACTTAGAACCATGCATCTTCCTGAACAGCCTTTCAGCACCCTGCTTACTTTATGGGGAGGCGCAGAACAGGGCTTCTGGGCTTTTGATATGAATCCGGAAGAATATGCAGCCAAACTCAATTGCCCTGTTTTGTTACAATGGGGAATTAACGATCAACGTGTAACAGAAACCGAAACCAATACCATCTATAAGAATCTCGCCAGTCATGATAAACTCATGATCAAATACGCCCATAGCGCCCATGAAAGTCTATACAAAAAAGAACCCGAAAAATGGCTGGCAACAGTCGGTGGTTTCTTAAACAAGTAATCTCAAAACACCCTTTCAAAATTCAAGATTCCTTATTTATCTGTTCAATATTCCCTATTGCCGTATCTCCACCCTCGTGCCTAACGGCAACAGATCAAACAATTCCTGCACATATTTATTCTTAGTACTGATACATCCTTCTGTCCAGTTTTGCACCTGGTCAATCGCAAAATCTTCATTGGGCCAGGTACCATGTATTCCGATATCACCACCAATTTTAGCATCTATGGGTATCAGACCCTGCTCTTTTCTACGGTTAAATTTTTCATAGCTCTCTTTATTGGGGTAATCAATCGCCATAAACCTATCCCATTTTTCATGAATCCTTTTATAGGTAATATGAAAAGTTCCTTCCGGTGTTTTTCTATCACCCTGCATCATCTTATCACCCAGGTCATTATTTCCAAAAACTGCCGGATAGGTTGCCAGCCAACTTCCAGAAACCGAATCGTATAATCGGAGTTCATGACGGCTTTTGATAATCATTACTGAATATTTATTGCCGGCTGATGGTACAATAAAGGAAGTGTTGACAATAAATAGACATCCAATGATCAGTAAAAAAATCGGACTTCTCATGAAAATGGTTTACTACTAAACTAAGGAAACAGTCTGTTGTAATTGGGTTAATTCACTAAAAATTAAGTTAATGAAACGGAATCATCGATATAATAAATAAAACACCCCTTAGAAAAGGGGCGTGTATGATATAAACATGAGAAGAAAAAATGGATCAGGCAGCATTTGCTTTGCAAATACTACCAATTGCTAAACCGGATACCTACCGCATAAGGAAACTGCTCAACCCGTGTAACTGCCTGCTGTAAACGGTTAATACTATAGGAGCCATATAAACGCACTGGTCCAAGACCAATCTCTCCAATAGCAGCCAAACGCCAGGGCTCCAGGTTGAAATCACCACTGTATTTTTGTTTTCCTCTTTGGCTGCTGATTTGTTTGTTACGACTATCCACCAGATAGCCAGCACTTACCCCGGCACTAAAGCTTAAACCTCTGCGACTATCCGGTGTTGTGTTGAAATTAAGCATAAAGGGTACGGTTAAATAGCCAACATAGAGTTTGTTTTTTGAAAAACTGATGGAATCATTATATACATACGGAACCGGGTCTTTTCTAAAACTGATACGGCTATCATACCGGAAATTATACATCTCCAATCCCAGACCATATTTCAGGTTAACCACATGTTTGATCAGGTTCATCTTCTGCATAAAGAACCAGATATTGACATTGCTTGATTTGCCTGTGTTGAGTGTATAGCTGTTTTGATTTACGGGTCCGTCGGCAGGGCGAAAAGTTTTGAAATAGCTACCCGCTTGTGCAGAACTATAATCGGTATTATCTCTGTAATTAGCAAAGCCCAGATCAAATATGAACCAGTTGGTGCTGATATTATTTTTTCTCCGGGGGCGACGAGAGATGGTATAATCAATATTTACAAAACTGTTTTTTGTAACCGATTCGGAGCTCGTATTGCCTTTGTTTTTTTTGATAATAATAAAATTACCCACTTTCACCGTGTCTGAACCGGTAGAGCTACTGTCTGTTTGGGCGAAACTCATTCCTGCGATTAACATAACTGCCATAAAACATACTAAGCGTTTCATATATCTCTCTTTTGTATTTATTATTTATCGTAATGACCGGTTGCCGTTTGCAGCAAGGTTTTCTGATTTGCTATCTTCTTCCTGTTTGGCTTTACTCCGAAACAGGGTACTGGCTTTTCGGAAGAAGCCTCTTAATTTATCCTTATTGATCTCTATAGAACCCAGGTAAAGGCTTTTCTTTTCATCCTCTGTATCCAGTTCTTTGTATACCGCTTGCTGTGCAGTGATCGCAGAACCGGAGTTCTCCTCTAAATGATCGTTTACACGTACAGCATCATTATTTATGATAGCAGCGGTATTATTTGCCAGTATTTTATCCGAAGCATTATTCAGTTCTGTGCCTTCAGCCCTGCTGGGAATAATCGTTTCCTGAAAAGATTTTGTTACTACCGGCACATTGGTTGATACAACCTCATTTTGAATACCTGTAGCCGATGGATCGTTGGTAACCCTTGTTATATTGTTTGATGCCAATACTGCCGGGTTCTTATCTGAAATGTCAGTAGTTATCTGGTCCTTGGCTATACCTGGTGTAACAGGAGCTGAATTCCCTTGTTTTGTCAGGCCTTTTGGTTTTTCACTAGTCGAATTTTTTGCGACCAAACCTTCCGGTGAACGATAATTCGGGATGATAGTCCATAATAATACAACCAAACCAATCAAAGCAGCAGCAACCGCTATTTTCCATCTATATAGGTAAATAACCGGCTTGTCTTCTTTACGATACAAGGAAGATTTATCCGGAAACAGAACCACTTCAATCGGCAATTTTGTTTGTGTTAGCTGGTTGAATGTTTCCTGAAAAAATGGATGCTCCAATAAAAATGTATCCAGTTTCTCTTTTTCCTGCCGGCCAAGTTCATTATCAAGCGCTAATAAAAAAGCTTCTTCATAAGCGGCTACGTCCCTCTTTTTTTCAGCAAACCGATACAACGTGTTTTTATCTTCAAACGCAAAATGCTCGATCGGAAGTTTGGTTTGTTGGTATACGGCAAACTCATCAGCAAGGTCAATATTTTCCTGTACAAACAGCTCTACCGCTTGTTTGTCTGTAGCAGATAGTTCCCCATCTGCATACAGCAGGAAAAATTCCTCGTAATTCTGCCGGTTAATCATTTTATTTGTTTCCTTTTATGCGTTTTATTATCTGATATTCTCTGCACTTACTAAATAGGTCCGTAAAGTCTGCCTTGCTCTATGTAAATACACTTTTACCTGACTTTCATTCAATCCCATAATCTCGCCGATCTCTTCATAACTATAGCCTTCATAATCTTTCAGCATAACCAGGCTTTTCTGTGTCTCATTCAATCGGTTAAGTGCCTCCATCAGCGTTTTCTTTACGTTGCTTCCGGTTGTGGGTTGTTGCACCCTTCCATCTTCTGCAAAATCATCTTTCAGTTGAATTCGTTTTACTTTCCGGATATGATCGATCATCTGATTATAAGCCACTGTAAATAAATAAGACTTCGATTTCTCCGACTCAACTGATTCCCGGTTACGCCACAATTTTTCGAAAGCTGTTTGCACAATATCACGGGCGTCTTCCTCATGCCGAAGATTCTTCACGATAAAGCGGTACACATTATCGGCATATTGGTTAACACATTGATTATATTCCTTCTCAGTCATAAACAGCTTAAGTAATGTAAAGCCTTGCTTGTATGATAGTTATACGTTCCACGGGAAATTTTGTTACATTCCTGTAAAACAAATTTACAGCCGAAGAATCCTGTTTATCTGGAAACTATCCGGCATTCCGGATTTTCTAAACGGATAACCCGGCCAGAATGGACAAATATGGGATGAAAAGACGGATGCTTAATAATCAATCACCTGCTCCTGAATCGAAACAGGAATATCACGCCAGTCATATTGCTGATTTCTAAGCTGCGGCTCAAAACCGGCTTCTTTAATCGCTTCCTGCATGGTTTTATAGGTAAACCTATGCGGGGCACCGGCAGCACTTACCACATTTTCTTCTATCATAATACTGCCAAAATCATTGGCACCACCATGCAAACAGATTTGAGCAGTTTGCTTACCCACGGTTAGCCAGCTGGCTTGTATGTTTTTTACATTGGGTAACATAATCCGGCTAATAGCAATCATTCGGATATATTCATCAGGAGTGGTTAAATTATGTACGCCACGAATACGTGCCAATAGCGTATCTACATCCTGGAAGGTCCAGGGAATAAAAGCAAGAAAACCCTTGGCATTGTCCGGTTTCTGGCTTTGTACTTCCCGTATCCTGGTAAGATGAATAAATCTTTCTTCCAGGGTTTCTACATGACCAAACATCATAGTAGCACTGGTAGTAATATTCAACATATGGGCTTCGTGCATAATATCCAGCCACTCGTCCGCACCACACTTACCTTTAGAAATCAGTCTTCGTACCCGGTCAACCAATATTTCTGCTCCCGCTCCCGGTAATGAATCAAGACCCGATTCCTGTAAGGCTTTTAATACATCGTGGTGACTCATCTTTTCCAGCTTACAGATATGCGCTATTTCGGGTGGCCCCAGCGTATGCAGCTTAATATTGGGAAATTCCTGTTTGATCTGCCGAAAGGTCTTGGTATAAAAATCCAGACCTAATTCAGGATGGTGCCCGCCCTGCAGCAATAACTGATCACCTCCAAATTTCAGGGTTTCCTCAATTTTCTTACGATAAGTAGGCATATCGGTGATATACGCTTCTGCATGACCCGGAATGCGATAAAAATTACAGAACTTACAGTTGGCAACACATACATTGGTCGTGTTCACATTCCGATCAATCTGCCAGGTAACTTTATTATGAGGAACCTGTTTTTTTCGCATTTCATCTGCTACATACATCAATTCAGTGAGAGGAGAATGCTCAAATAAAAACATCCCTTCTTCTATACTTAAAAATTCAAATTGAAGTGCTTTCTGATATAAATCCGCTAATTGCATAATCCACTTTGTTTTAAACAACAAAGGTAGGGTGATAAGGTTGATTGAACTATTGGCAATGCAGCGTTATTTATCATCTGGTTGACCTGTGTGTTATAATAGAGGTTCCACCCACACAAATTAAATATTATTCGTATATTTCACTCGAATGCGGTATTTTCTATCTACCCTGATACTAATTTGCTTTTTCGGCAAAAGCCCGGCCCAGGAGGAATTTATTCCCCCTCAGGCAAAGCTTCTGACGAAATTTTCCTTTGCCCATCTATATGGGGGCATTATTTTGTTAAAAGCCAGGCTGGATAATTTTCCGGATACCCTCAATTTTGTGTTAGATACCGGAAGCGGGGGCATTTCCCTGGATTCGACTACAGTAGATTACCTGAAATTGGCCCATATACCCAGCGATAGAACCATTCGCGGAATCGGCGGGATTAAATCGGTTGATTTTGCCAATGACCATACTTTGCGATTACCCGGACTTGAAATAAATCACCTGGATTTTCATATCAATGATTATGACCTGCTCACCAGTGTGTATGGAGTTAAGATTGATGGAGTAATTGGGTATAGTTTCTTCAGACGGTTTATTGTAAAAATTGATTACGATGCAATGAAGGTTGAAGTATACTCTCCGGGAACCTTTCATTATCCACGTGGCGGATATTTATTAAAACCCAATTTTTCAACCTTACCCATGCAGTCGGCCATCATTAAAGATGATCACTCGGTTTTGAGCAGGTTTATTTTTGATACCGGGGCAGGTTTGAATTTTCTATTGTCAAACGATTTTGTGGAGGATAGTACACTTTTTAAGAAGAAACGTAAATTCTATCCCACCCAGGCAGAAGGTATTGGCGGTAAAAGAAAAATGACCCTTACCATCGCAAAGGAAATAAAACTGGGTCCTTACCGATTTAGAAAAGTGCCCATACATGTTTTTGAAGATGATTATAATGTTACCTCCTATCCTTTACTGGGGGGAATTATCGGAAATGATATACTTCGCAGGTTTAATGTGATCATGAATTACCCTGAACAAAGTATTTACCTCAAACCCAATACACATTACATTGACCCATTTGATTATTCCTATACCGGCTTAGGAATCTATTTATTAGAGGGAGAAATCAGGGTAATTGATGTAATGAAAAATTCCCCAGGCGATAAAGCAGGGTTTTTACCAGGCGATATCATTTTTTCAGTAGAAAGCAATGCCTCAAAAAATATACAAACCTATAAAAACCTGTTTCAAAACAGTATCGGGAAAGTGAGGGTGGTGATATTCAGAGATCAGAAACCGATGGTACTGGTACTTGATGTGAAAGACATCCGCAGATAAACACTGTAAGTTTCCGTCTCCGAAAATGACTTAGGTTGATTTTAGTGGGTTATTGGGTTCTCCACCTTATATTGACAATACACAAAAATTGTAACTGTTTAACTGGCAATCTTTTGCATAACCGATTGTCATCTTTACCCAGTAAATCCCATTTTTTTTGGATGTAATTCCCATAAGTAATCGTTTCAGTTTTATTTACTGCCTTTATTAAATTATTACCTATTGCAGGAACCGGAATCAAACTGTACTTTACTCTCTCTCTCTCTATTTTCATCATTAAACCCAACAAAAATGAAAAAATTATTTTACCTGCTTGCTGTTGCGGTATCTTTTACTGCATGTACGAATCAAACAAAAACCCCGGAAGCGAAAGCAGATTCAGTTGTGATGCCGTATACTGCTACCTACTCCTCTAACTTTGTTGTTTCGGACAACCCTAAAAATGCACAGTCAGTTTTACAATCTTATAAAGATTGGGAAGATAATAAACTGAGTAATGCCCCTGCGTATTTCGCAGATACTGTAGCCATGACTTACTCAGATGGAACCCAATTCAGGCTGGGCCGCGACAGTATGGTACATTATTTTCAAAAATACAGGGACAGTTTAACCAGTTCTAAAATAGAAGTGCTTGCTGTAACCAATTTACACAGCGTTGATAAAAATGCTGACTGGGTTAATGTATGGTATAAACAAACCGACACATATAAAACAGGGAAAGTTGATTCAGCATTTTACCAGGATGACAACAATTTAGTGAATGGTAAGATTGTCTGGATCAATTCCAAGAAACAGGTTTTAAAGAAAAAATAAGCTGCTTTTAGTAAAACACAGGTAGTGAAAAAGTGCTTTTTATAAAAGAATGTATCATTCTTTTTGAATAATGCTGTAAGAATTATCTGTGTTTTTAAAATAACATCCGGTTTGCAATAAGCCCAATATCAATTTTCCGCCTTTGATTGACCAGGAAATCTTCTTATTATCAAATCATTTAGCGGTCATACCTCAACCGGATTTTACTGTTCAAAACACCTAGATTTTATACCTGGCTTCCTAAAGCTGTTACAATAAATGAGTAGTAACTGGATTAGTAACAAGTATCGGACTAGTAAAGGCAGGAATCGGCAAATGTAAATGCCTGATTTAGAGGGTACTCACTACAAAACCCCTGTATATCGTGATGGGGGAATATTTCCTTCTCCAAAAATCCCCAATACCCTAATTTGCATCTTCATTTACAGAAATCAGCCTGATTTTTATTATTATGATTGAATATGATCGTTTTGTTTTAGATAATGGATTACGCGTATTGGTTCACCAGGATCATTCCACTCCGATGGCCGTTGTGAATATCATGTATGATGTGGGTGCCCGTGATGAAAACCCGGAGAAAACCGGTTTTGCGCATTTATTTGAGCACCTCATGTTCGGTGGCAGTATCCATATACCCGATTATGATGAGCCCCTGCAAAGAGCCGGCGGAGAGAATAATGCCTACACAACCAATGATCTTACCAATTATTATTGCCAGCTACCTACCGAAAATATTGAAACCGCTTTCTGGCTGGAAAGTGATCGAATGTTAAGTCTGGCTTTTGGTGAAAAAAGTCTTTCTGTTCAGAAAAAAGTGGTTTGCGAAGAATTCAAAGAACACTACCTCAATAAACCCTACGGTGATGTTTGGCATAAAATGCGAGAGCTCGCTTATAAAGTACACCCATACCGGTGGATGACCATTGGGAAAGAACTGAGTCATGTTGAGAATGCCAATATTGATGATGTAAAAGCTTTTTTCTGGAAACATTACCGGCCCGTAAATGCCATATTGGTGGTAGCGGGTGCCGTAAAGCCTGATGATATCAAGCGGCTTGCAGAAAAATGGTTTGGAGATATTCCAATGGGCGAAAAATATCATCGTCATTTACCTGTTGAACCCAAACAAACAGAAGCCAGAAGAGCAGAAGTCTATGCCAAAGTGCCTGTAGATGCTTTTATCAAGACATGGCATATGGATGCAAGGCTGGAGAAAGGATATTATGTAGCAGACCTGATTACTGAAATTTTAGGCGGTGGCGCTTCTTCGCGATTATATGAATCACTTGTAAAAGAAAAGCAATTGTTTTCTGCCTTGGATGTACATCATTGGGGAAGCACAGATAAGGGATTACTGGCCATAGAAGGAAGATTGGTAAATGGAATAACCCTTGAGGCTGCTGAACAGGCAGTGGAGGAAGAGTTAGCCAAAATTCAATCGATAACGGTTAGTGAAAACGAATTACAGAAAGTAAAAAACAAAACAGAAAGCATGATTGCTTTTGAAGATATGAGTGTCATGAACCGAGCCGCCAGTCTGGCAACCTATGAATTACTGGGCGATGCACAATTAATGAATACAGAATTGGGAAAATACCAGGAGATCACAGTTGGGGATATTCAGCAGTATTGCAAAGAAATTTTTCGGAGTAATAATAGCAATACATTATTCTATCATGCACAAAAATAAGAATCCTCATTCCTGATAAGTGAATTCATCAAAGAATAAAACGAGTTATTACAATATGCCAGATAGAAAAAATGCCCCGCAAATTATAGATGCAGTAGATATGCATATTGCATTAAAGCCATACGAATCCTATACTTTAGATAATGGAGTGGAGGTTTATGCATTTAATGGTGGGGAAGAAGAGGTACTGATGGTTGAGTTGGTTTTTTTTGCAGGTAACTGGTACGAAGAAAAAAATATAGTAGCTGCTACCACCAATTTCATGTTGAAAAATGGCACAAAAAAGAAAAATGCGTTTGCCCTCAATGAGCATTTTGAATTCTATGGGGCTTATCTGAACCGGCACTGTTATAATGAAACCGCCACGATTACATTGCATTGCTTAAATAAGCATCTTTCAGAACTATTACCGGTAACTGCAGAGATTATTACCGATAGTGTTTTTCCTGAACAGGAACTCGGCATCTATAAACAAAACCAGAAACAAAGACTGGAAATCAACCTGAAAAAATGTGATTTTATCGCCAATAGGCTGATTGATGAATATATATATGGATTTCATCACCCATATGGGCGGTACACATCAACCCTCGATTATGAAGCATTGCAAAGAGAGGAACTGGAAGCATTCTATAAACAATACTATACGCACGGTAAATGCATCATTTTCACTGCAGGAAAATTGCCGGCTGATATTGTACCGCAACTAAACAAGGCATTTGGTCATCTGCCTTTTCAGCAAAATAATTTATCAGATAAACAATTCAATCCCGCTCCCGCAGAGCTCCTGAAATATAATATTCTAAATGATCCCGATGGTGTGCAGGGAGCTATTCGTATTGCACAACCCTTCCCTAACAGGCACCACCCCGATTTTTCAAAAATGCAGGTATTGAACAATATTTTCGGTGGTTATTTCGGGTCCAGATTAATGAGTAATATACGTGAGGACAAGGGTTATACCTATGGTATTCACAGTCATTTGCAAAATCATATTCATACCAGTGCCTTGGTGGTGAGTACCGAAGCGGGCAGGGATGTATGTGAAGCTACCGTGGCAGAAGTGTATAAGGAAATGGCGATACTGAGAACTGAACCCGTGGAAGAAGAGGAACTGGCATTAGTCAGAAATTATATGATTGGATCGCTGATTGGCGACCTTGACGGTCCCTTTCATATTATTGCCCGCTGGAAGAATTATATACTGAATGGTGTTACCGATGAATACTTTTATAAAAGCATCGATATCGTTAAAAATATTTCAGCTGAAGAGCTTCGTGAATTAGCACGCAAATACCTGAACCCTGAACAATTTTATGAATTGCTGGTAGTGTGAGTTACAGACTATTTCTTTTTTAACAGAACCGCAGCAGCCAATAATTTGTTTGCCTTATCAATCTTTTCGCTAAAAGACGAACTTATAACCTGCGTTTTTGAAAAAGTATTTACTTTCCTTTTTTTTGCAGGGGGCATATTTTTTTTTGCGATAGGCATAGTTAAATTTACTATTTTTTCTTGATTAAAAAAGCCAAAAAAGGGCTATCTGCAGTCGGGTCGAATACAACTTCATATGGGATGCCATCCACCAGTAAAATTCCCGTAATAGAATACTCATTATTAATGAATGTAAAGTTACGCTTTAGTATATAATGATATATGGCCGTTCGTTGGTCCGTACTGCCACTGAAATATAGTATAGCTGTGGGATTATTTAGCATAAAGTCTTTCATGATTGCCAATACAGTAGCAAATACTCGGATTAAATCTTTATTATTGGTTTCAGACTTATCATCAATAGTACTATCTGACCGCATATCTCCAAAGCCAATATTGAAAGTGTTTTTACGCTTCAGTGCAGTTATTTCAACACATTTTTTAATTATGCCTTTTGGGCCAACACTTTCAAACTCATACCTGGTTGAGTTAGTTGCTTCTATTTTATATGGAATAATTTTCAAAAGCTCGTTTTACATTGTGGCAATGTATGAGTTTATTATTGTTTCTTTTTTACTGAAACACAATACATGAATAAATGGGTGATTTATTTTATTAAGTAGGTATTTATACCTAATTGTTATCTTCAAATTCTTTTGTGAATTTGCATCAAAACTCCTGTCAAATAATGTAAAAAGGAATTCAACGCGTATTCCCAATTTTACTACTAAAATTGGGAAAAGGAAAGCCATTAATTAAAATTTATAGAGAATAGATTTTGGGCCTTTACAAAACAGATACATGCATAGTTAAATCTGCGGTAACGGGGTAAGCTTGTAAAGCATAAAAATAAATGGTAACTTGAAGCATAAATAAAAAACCATGGGAAAGTTTTTTACCAAAACAATTGCCACTGCCTTAGCCGTTCTGTTTGCAGCGTATATTTTGAATGGCATACATGTAGACAATACCATTACCGCATTACTGGTGGCTGTGGTCCTGGGTCTGTTGAATAGTTTTATCAAACCCATTCTCATCATCCTTACCATACCCATTACCCTATTTACCCTGGGCTTATTTTTACTGGTCATCAACATAATTATTGTAAAATGGGCAGCCAGTATTGTTAGTGGATTTACCGTAGATGGATGGTTTGCCGCTTTATTGTTTAGTCTGGTAGTGAGTTTTATTTCTTCAGTAATAGAAGGTATTATTGGATCCGGAGCTGAAAAAGATCGTTCATAAGGAAGCAATCAGTTCTTTTACTTTATCCTTGATCATGTCCCTTACCTCATTAAATTGAGCAGGTTCTAAATGTTTTGGGTCAGGTATTTGCCAATCAATAAATTGTTTGGCAGGCATCCATGGACAAGCATCCCCACAGCCCATGGTAACCACGGCATCAAAGGGTGCATATTGTTCCACTTCCTGTAAAGATTTACTATCGTGTTTGCTGAGATCATATCCCAGCTCCTGCATAGCAGCGATTGCTTTTGGATTTACGATACCGCTGGGTTTGCTTCCAGCACTATATGCTTCGATTTGTTCACCGCCAATTATTTTGGCAAACGCCTGACTCATCTGACTACGATTACTGTTTTCAATGCAAACGAATAAGAGTTTCTTTTTTTCCATTTTTTATTTTTTTAAAATTTGATGTATGGCAACAGCAAGCAAGGTTCCCGCAAAAGGTGCTGTGAGATACACCCATAGACTATGAAAATTTGTACTGATCACAGCCGGAGCAAATGATCTGGCCGGATTCATGGAAGCACCCGAAATAGGACCGGCAAACATGGCTTCCAGTAATACAACTGATCCGATGGCGGCCCCTGCAAATAGCCCCTGTTCCTTAGATCCGGTAGCTACCTGTAAAATCACAAACATGAGGATGAAACTTAGTATGATTTCCAATACAAAAGATTGCATCGCATCATTGGCAGGCAAAGTAGCGCCAAGGAAAACAGAACCCGGAAATAGAAATTTGATAACCAAACTGGCCACCAATGCCCCGGCTAACTGACTGGTGATATAAGGTAACACTTGTTTCCAGGCAAACACTTTGTTAGCGGCAAAAGCAATCGTAACGGCCGGATTCATATGCGCGCCTGAAATGGGACCGATGGAATAGATCATCGCCATTACAATTAATCCGAATGTAATGGCTACACCAATATGTGTAACTGCTCCATGCGTTACTTCATCTACTACCGCAGCACCTGTTCCGCAAAAAACAAGCATAAAACTGCCCAGAAACTCTGCCAGATATTTTTTCATTCGATGCCTGCTTTATCACTTCTTCTTTCCAATAAAACCGTATCTCTCCAAACGCCATTCATTTTGCCAATACGTTCCCGGGTTCCCAATATCCTGAATCCGCAGGCTGTATGTATTGCCACGCTGGATAGGTTCTCCGGAAAAATTCCTGCCTGTAAAGTCCAGTAATTTGCTTTTTCGCTTTCTTCAATCAAAGCCTGTAATAATTGTTTACCGATGCCTTTCCCTCTTGCTGTGGCACTAACATAAATACTTACTTCTCCCACACCAGCATACACGCATCTTCCACTAACAGGGGTAATCGCTGCCCAGCCCAAAATAGTTTCATCCTCAACAGCAACCAATCTAGGTGAAA
>CAIWKU010000071.1 GCA_903913355.1 uncultured Bacteroidota bacterium
ATATCCAACATGAGTTCCTGTCCCTGGCCATCAATAATGCCTTCACCAGTAATGGAAATATTCTGCTGGTTATCGGCCAGTAGCAGACCGGTTTGATTGTCTATGTTTTTATAATCATTGGTAGAATGAGAACCCAGTAAAACTCCCCCTAATTCTATATGCAATTCTATATTGGATTTCAACATCAAGGACCCCGTCATAAAATTACCCGGAGGAACCGTAATCCTTCCTCCCCCTTCCGCAGAGATTTTATCAATAAGCTTTTGTATAAACGGTCCATTATTGGTTCTCCCATCCGCAATGGCACCTGCAGTAATGATATTGATATTTTTTACCTGCGCAAAATTTCCTGTTGTAAAAACCAGGCATGCAATCAAACACCACATATTTCTCATATTACTTTGTTTTATTGATAAGAATTTCGTTTGGATGAATATTATACCCTTTTACGATAATTTTTGCATTTTCTTCTGCAGGATGTAAAGAGAAAGTTTCTATTGAAATATGTTTGCTTTCTCCAGGCAAAAGGGAAAAGAAATTATCGGTATAAAAAGAAGGTCGAACTGGTTTCCCTGTACCATCCAATAATTGTATCTGGGTAAAGAAAGCGATTGTGTTTGTAGGGTTTTTGATATCCAACTCTATTATATGGGCCTTTTCTGTTTTCGAAACCGTCATTTTTGTCTGAAGATTTATTTTCTTCATATAAGCCAATGGCTCAAAGCCTGCAGTAGCAGGACCAGTCATAGTAGTCTTTCCCAAATAAATGTCATTAGAACGCCAGTAGAAGCTATTTGCAACCGGGTTCCCCTTTTCATCTACTAAAGAAAGTTTGATAAATTGTACAGGTGTAGCTGCTTTACTAAAATCAAGTTGCATCAATTTATTCAAAACTGCATCTTCCGGAATTTCATTCAATACTTTGGTTTGTGTAGAAACTTTTTTACTATTCAGGTCATAGATATCTGAGGTAAGCGTATAATTATAAAATGATTGATAATAATCATTATTCACAGATACAGTATTTTTTAAATAATCAAATTGTGCATGTAATGGTTCCAACGCGTTTTGTGTATGGTATAAGGAAGCAGTTGGTTCAAGTGACCAATCCCACATTCTTCCGCAAACCTGACGGGCTGCAGAATTATGGTACCAGAAAAGCAGGCCGGAGGCATATCTGTCTCCATACCCAAATTTATTTTCGTTCCATACTTCCCAAATCGATTTAGAATTCATGGCTCCTACCAATTGGGCCTTCTGGGCAAACTCATCAATAGAGGATGATTCGCCGTATTTGTTTACCATGTCCTTATACTTACCGGTCATACCATGAAACCCATCTCCATCGAGATAATCCCAAACAGGTTTATTGATTGGCCAGAGATCTTTCTCGTCCATCATTTCACGCAATACTTCTACAGTAGGTAATGTGGGTGCCCCATATTCCGGATTAAACCCGTCTACCCTGCTACCCCGATCCGATGCCGTATTTTCGTAATGTTGCATGGGATTTACCTGGTTGTATGGACTACCATCATGTACCCCATCTGTTTCTGATTGCATTTGATAGTTCCTGGTTCCATCCAATTCTGCAAGCTTTTCCTTTATCCCAGATACTTCTGTGCTTTCATTTGAACCCAGGTAAATAGCAATACAGGGATGATTGCGAATACGCTTTACGGTTGAACTAAGGTTGTCAAAATACAGGTCTTTATCCTGGGGGTGTTTGGTATCTCCGGTTAACCAGAATTCCTGCCATACCAAAAGACCAAATTCATCACAGAGTTGGTAAAAATAATCCGACTCTGCAATGCCGCCTGCCCAAAGCCTGAGCAGATTAATGCCAGACTGTTTTGTATAGCGCAACTCAGCATACATTCTTTCATCGGATGTTCGTTGCATGGCTTCGGGTATCCAATTGGAACCACGGATAAATATTTTTTTTCCATTTACATAGAAAGTTTTTGAACTGTCTGGCGTATTTCTATCAGCAATAATTTCGCGGATTCCAAATTTGGTTTTTACAGAATCACCTAATACCCCATCCACATATACTTTCAGATTGAGTTGATATAGTTCAGGGCTTCCTTTAAACCTTGGCCACCATAGCCTTGGATGTTTAATGG
Organism: uncultured Bacteroidota bacterium; assembly: GCA_903913355.1. Taxonomy (GTDB): domain Bacteria; phylum Bacteroidota; class Bacteroidia; order Chitinophagales; family Chitinophagaceae; genus Sediminibacterium. Next base: position 2,127 of record CAIWKU010000071.1, read on the forward strand.
ATAGTTGCGGAAAATCCTTTGCTGTAAAAATTACTGTTTTATCTTCTCCCCGAAGCATGTCCACTTTTTTCTCAAATACAATATCTTCTCCTGCGATTTCACCTTTAACCACACATTTCACTGTTTTCATGGCTGCGTTATACACTTCAACAGAAACGGTTTCATCGGATTTATCATAGGCCGGTTTTGACAAATTGGAAGTGATGAATGGATGACGCAGTGCCACTTTATTTGTGGCATATAAAGCGATACTTCTCCATATACCCGTATTTCTGTCGCGAATCCCATCTTTAAAAGTAAAATCCCATCCGACAGTCATCAACATGGTAGTATTCAGGCCGATATTTCCATCCCCTCCATTTTTGTTTTCTCCTCTTGCCCTCCAGGGTTTGGGTTTATTTGAACCAGGCATATCCACAGGATACACTTTGATGG
>CAIWKU010000072.1 GCA_903913355.1 uncultured Bacteroidota bacterium
CCTGAAATCTATTAATTCAACTGCTCAACCTTTTCATACGATAGATCAGGTATCACTCGCGTTTAGTCCATTGGCAAGCGGCACAGGAGCCATAACTGCATTGAATGCAAATTCATATACGGCTCATGAAAATATTGCTGCAGGATATATTCAGGCTAAATTTATGGTGACAAATGCATTACAGGTTTTAGGGGGTGTTCGGGCAGAGAATACACAGCAGGACTACACCACAGTTATGCCCCTGACTTTTAATGGCAGAAGTGGAACCATTAATTATGTAGATGTTTTACCTAGTATTCACTTTAAATACCTGGTAACGGATAAGCAGAACCTCAGATTATCTTATTTTAAATCGATAAGCCGTCCCGGCTTTGGAGAAATTGTACCTTATAGCATACCAGGCGAACAGTTTACCGAAATAGGAAACCCTTATTTGAAACATGTTAGGGCCGATAATCTGGATTTGCGCTATGAAATTTTCCCGGGTCATGCTGATCAGATATTATTGGGAACTTTTTACAAACAATTACAGAACCCAATTGAATACTTTATTACCAGGAACGGAGGTCCAAGTGCTTTATTTATTCAGCCAGGTAATGCAGGCAAAGCAACCAATTATGGATTTGAAGCAGTATATACCAAGTACTTCGGGATGTTTGGTGTTTCAGCAAATTACACCTACACACATTCTGAAGTAACTACCAGCAAATTATTATATCATTTTGTGACAGGGATTGGCGTAAGAACGGATAGTGTATCTCAAACAAGACCACTGCAAGGACAGGCAAATCACGTTGGCAATATTTCATTGTTATATAAAAACCCCAAAATCGGCTTAGATATTCAATTGGCATTTGCTTATACCGGAGACAGGATTGCACAGGTATCTCAATTCTATAACCTCGATACCTGGCAAAAGCCCTACAGTCAGTTAGATCTTTCTATTGAGAAAAAATTATCAAAACAATTTTCTTTCTATGCAAAAATCAATAACCTGACCAATGCACCTAATAAACTGTATTTAAAAGCTAACCCTGCCGTTGTTAACCAACAGTTTTCAGGTGGCTATAATATACCATTCCAGTCAGATAACAGCAATACAATTGTACAGAGAGATATTTATAAGATCAGTTTCCTGGGAGGTTTCAGGTATAAATTCTAAGCAAAATCAAACAGACTAATCAATTGAAAAATTTAAGTATGAAAAAGATAGTAATACCAATAATACTGATGTTAACCGGTTACATGTTTTCTGGTTGCACCAAACTGGCAGAGGATGACTCCAATATCTATAAATATGTATTGCCGGCTGGTTCTACCGTTAGCGATGCTGCTCCTTTATGTGGATCTATTAAAGGAGTAATGTTAACCGGAAAAACATATACTATTGGTTGCGACGTTTATATTAACCGTGGGGATACATTAATTATTCAGCCCGGTGTAACTATTAATGTTACCAATAGTTCTGGAATTATAGTAAGAGGAGCATTAATTAGTTTGGGTACTGCCTCTCAGCCCAATACATTCACTGTTCCTGGACTAACAAAAAATACAAGACCTGGAATCCCTTTGGCAAGCGATAGTGCTCATACAGGATGGTGGAAAGGGATTATTGGTGATACTTCCTGTACAATGATGATATTGAAATGGACACATATTGATTTTGCAGGAGCAGCTTATGGAAACGTAGCCGGACCAGCTGTTGAACAAAGTGCTACAACTTCCTTTGATATTCTCTTTCAAAACCCTAATGGCTACTTTATATTGGAAGATAGCTGGTTATATGGCGGTACAGATGATTGTATCAGAATATCCAGTGGAAAAATACATGTGTTCAGAAATACTTTTGAAAAATGTGGCGGTACGGGAGGTGATATTGTGAATGTGAAAGGTGGTACCGTAGGTACAATGGCTTATAATTTTTTTATAGGTACCGCCTATAATGGACAGAAAGCTTCTAATAAAGGTCAGGCTGTAGGCGCTCCACAGACTAATATTATTATGTACAATAGTACTTTTGTAAATGGGGGTATTCAGGTGATACCTGGTCAGAGAGGATCCACTATTAACTATGAACAGGGAGCAGAAGGAGCGTTTTATAATAATGTAGCGATTAATTGTCGTGTTGGATATCGGGTGGTAAATAACCCAGTGGCAGATACAGCACATCTTGTTTATGGATATAATTATCAATATGCAGATTCACTTAGTATCGCTAACCAATTTTTCACTTTTGGCCCGGTTTGTACCAAACCTCAATCAACGGATCTCCCATTACCTTCCAGTTATCTTCCTGCCAATTATACTTATGGAGCAACTTATGATGGAACTCCGGTGGTTCAGAAACTAAATCCATTATTTGTAAATTATCCTTTACCGGTAACCAATGGGTATTCTCCATGGCAGATATCTTCCATAGGTTCTTATAATTTTCACTTGCAACCCGGATCTCCACTTATTGGCAAAGGGTATACTGGTGTTCAGCCACTGGTTGTAGTGCCGGTTGATCCTGTATATGGTGCTACTGAAGTAACCCCTCCGGGAGCTGATTTGGGCTGTTATCAAACCAATGGAAGAGGTAATCAACACTAAAGATATGATGTCGTTTATAGGCAAATGAAGTCTATCATTCATCTGATACAATAAAAAATAAAGAGAGTGTATGCTCTCTTTATTTTTTTATGAAATGGATTACCTGGCCACCACCCCCGGCCATTTTAATTGTGATAATATCATTCGCTGTAACCATTTTTGATTCTTGAACGAGGTGATTGGGATTTAGGGCAACCTCGTTTGCATCTGCATATATTTCCGCTATATAATTCCCCTCCCCCAAAAAAGATAAAGCAACACTGAGCTCTCTTTCTGAATGGTTTGTTATACTTCCCAGATACCAATCCCTATCTTTTCTACGTGCTACACAGATATATTCAGTTGGTTTGGCCAAAGTAACTTTTGTTTCATCCCAGCTGGTAGGCATTTTTGTAAGAAGTGCAAAACCCGGCTCTCCTTCATAAGCAGCAGGGTAATCACAAACCATTTGTAAATAATTTTCTAATACAATAAACATAGCTAACATATGACAACGGGTGCCTAAAACCAGGGGTCTGGTATACTGTGCTTTAAATTGCGAAACCGGAACAGCTCGAAACCCGCCTAAATGATAATCTGTTGAACCCGCAAGCATCCGGGTAAAAGGGATATCAATATCATGATCCGGCAAAATTCCTGCCGGGTTCCATTTATCTGCTTCATAATTCAAAGTGCCCTCTCTGGTAAACTCATTGGGATAAGTTCTGTTAATACCTGTGGGTTTATACGCCCCATGAAATTGAATATGCAGATGATGTGCTGCTGCTTTTTGTAATATTTCGGTTTGTATGTTTACCATTTCCTGATCATCTCTATCCATAAAATCCACCATCATTCCTTTAATACCCCATTTTTCAAAAAGGGTAAATGCACTATCCAGTTTGGGATATAAAGCCGCCCAATGAACCCATACCCGTATACCTACACCCAGTTTGGCTGCATAATCACATATTTGTTTCATATCCAAACCCGGAACTGGAGTAGTCACATCCGAATGTTTACCTGGCATAAAACTGATTCCATCATCCATATACCATTGGTGCAAGCCATATTCTACAACTGAATGATATTCGATTCCGTTTCTTGCACAGAAATCGATATAATATTTCGCGGTAACAAAATTATTACCCGGAGCATTCAAGGTATCGGGAACTACATTGCCATTCCACCAGGGGAACGTGGTTTTACCAGGTTTTAGCCAACTGATATCAGCAATTTTACAAGGTTCATTTAAACTGGTAATCATATTAGACTCAATCAGATCACCCATCCTGTCGCTGATCAACAGTACACGCCAAGGACTTTGGTGCGGTAAAATTGCTTTTACTTTCAGATCCTTTCCCGGCAATGGCGAAAGACTTGATTGTAGGCCTCCTTTTTGCGCAGATAAATACATACCCGCATAATCCAATAAAGCTGCCTCAGTAATACCCAAATATACATTCCACGGAAACTCAACCAGGGTTGGCATGTCCAGTAAACTGTCTTTCGGTAATTTACTCAAAGGCAAATGCGTATACAATCCTTCATGCGATGAAGTATAGTTAGGTAATAATAAAGTATGCACCAGTGGATCGCCGCTTAATTTGAAACAACTGTTTTCATCCAGCAGCGCCAATTCCTCCCAATTAGGTTGTTTGGGAAATGAATAGCGAAAAGCAAGACCATCATTAAAAATCTTTATCTCCAGGTTAATTTTCCGAAAGGGAGCAGCCATTTCTTCTAGCGGTATGGTCAATTCTTTATAATGGGTAGTTACTTTTTTTGTTTTCCCTAATACCAACTCATAAGTTTCAACCGTATCCCGATAAACAGGCTTATTGGCTCGAATATTTTTTTCAAATCTCCCATTGGTAAATACCAAGCTTAAAGAAGAATAATCAATCAGATCCCTTCCTTTATATGCCACCCGATAGCCGGGAGCTGTATTCACCATACTAAATGAAAAAACAATATTTCCATCCGGAGAATTAACGCGGATATCCTTCTCAGCAAAAGCCAAAAAAGGAACCAGTAATACGATTAAACCTACCTGCTTATAAATGGGTCTTACCATGGCAATTATCTTAACATTGAAATTACTCTTAATTCCCATATTAAGCCCTTTAACACTATAACAATTCTTAGTTTTGAACTATCTTCACTAGCAGCCTTTAGTTGATAACCAATAACCCGTAACTCTTTCGTTATGTCTTCACGCCGCCATTTCCTCCAAAAAATAACCGGTTCTGTAATCGCCATTTCGGTATTACCTAAGACGGGAATGACCATGGAACCTCATTTACAGGATCTACCCTATGAGGGGCCGGTTCTAAGAGTAGCTATTATGGGACTGGGTGGTTATGGAAACCGGGTTGCTGAAGCCATGAAAGCCTGTAAAAAAGCAAAACTGGTAGGTGTAATCAGTGGTACTCCGTCAAAAATTCTTGACTGGAGAGCTAAGTATACTATCCCTGTAAAGAATTGCTATAACTATGAAAATTTTGATGAGATAAAAGACAATAAGGATATTGATGCTGTATATGTAATTACCCCCAATGCATTACACCATGACCAGGTAATCCGGTTAGCGAAAGCAGGTAAACATGTGATCTGCGAAAAGCCGATGGCGATCAATGCAATAGAAGCAAGAGAAATGATTGATGCCTGTGAAAAAGCCAGAGTGAAATTATTGGTAGGATATCGGATGCATTTTGAGCCCAATACATTGGAAGTAATCAGAATGCGAAAAGCTGGTGATTTTGGAAAGATCCGTTTTTTTCAGGGGCTATGTGGTTTTAAAATAGGCGACCCCACTCAGTGGAGATTGAATAAAGCATTATCAGGCGGCGGTTCTATGATGGACATTGGTATTTATGCAATCAACGGAGCCAGGTATATGGTAGGTGAAGACCCTGTTTGGATAACTGCTCAGGAAACCAAAACCAATACTGAGAAATTTAAGGAGGGTGTAGACGAGACCATACAATTTCAAATGGGTTTTCCCGGAGGAGCGGTTGCCTCTTGTTTATCAACCTATAGTTTAAATAACCTGGATCGATTTTTTCTGGATGGGGAGGATGGGTTTGCTGAAATGCTTCCATCTACCGGGTACGGACCCATCAAAGGACATACACATAAAGGTGAATTGAATAAACCGATTGTAACTCATCAAACTTTGCAAATGGAAGAAATGGCAGCAATCATCCTGGAAAATAAGCAGCCTATTGTGCCTGTGGATGGAAAGGAGGCTTTAAAAGACCTGACCATCATCGATGCAATCTACCTGGCCGTTACTTCAGGTAAACGTGTAGAGCTCAATCTCAATTCCTGAAATAGGCGTAGAAATCTTTTATGCTATCAGAGGAATGATAAATAAAGCAATACTTTTAAATAGTTAATCAAATTGTCATGAAAAATTTTAGTTGGATATGCTTTGTGTCTTTATGCTTTGTTATTAACCCGGCACAAAGCCTGAAGGCGCAAGCTCCTTATCATGAAACGCATCGACCACAGGTTCATTTTTCGCCTAAAGAAAATTGGATGAACGACCCGAATGGAATGGTGTATCTGAATGGGGTGTATCATTTATTCTTTCAGTATTATCCGGGGGCTACGGTTTGGGGGCCTATGCATTGGGGACATACAGTTAGTAAGGATCTTGTGCATTGGCAAGAATTGCCAATTGCTTTATATCCTGATTCATTAGGCTATATTTTTTCAGGAAGTATCGTAGCAGATCTGCAGAATACATCCGGCTTCGGTAAAAATGGAAAAACTCCCCTGGTGGCTATTTTTACACAACATGATCCTATCGGAGAAAAGAAAGGAACGATTGATTTTCAAAACCAGGGCATCGCCTATAGTTTGGATGAGGGTCAAACCTGGACAAAATATACAAAGAACCCGGTTGTAAAAAACCCCGGTATCCGGGATTTTCGTGACCCTAAAGTGAGTTGGTATGAACCAGGTAAGAAATGGATTATGACATTGGCTACAAAAGACAGGGTTAGTTTCTATTCATCTCCTAATCTGACTGAATGGAAAAAAGAATCAGAATTTGGAGAGAACCTGGGATCTCATGGTGGTGTTTGGGAATGCCCGGATCTTTTTCCTTTGAATTACCAGGGTCAGCAGCTTTGGGTTTTATTGTCAAGCATTAATCCCGGAGGGCCTAACAAAGGTTCGGCTACGCAATATTTTATAGGAAAATTCAATGGTAATGAGTTTACGCCTATA
>CAIWKU010000073.1 GCA_903913355.1 uncultured Bacteroidota bacterium
CGAATATAGTTAATTTTCAAAACCCAAATCTTGAAATGCGGTCCATCTCTCCTATTTTGCAGTACAAATACCCAAACTTGAAAAAGACCCTTCTATTCGCCTTTATTTGCCTTTTACTGGCATCCTGCAAGAAGCCACAGGACTTTGAATACCGCCAGGCAAAGAATGTAAAAATTGAAACCCTGGGCTTTAACAAGACAGCTTTATCTGTGGATATTGTTTACTTTAACCCTAACCGATTTGGGCTGGTACTTAAAAATGTGGATTGTGATGTATATGTAAACAGTGCCTATCTGGGCAAGTTTCAATTAGATACTATCCTGCATATTTCGCCAAAAGCCGAATTTGAGATTCCGGCACATATTGTGGTAGATATCAGCTCCGTTCTGAAAAACGGGCTAAATATGCTTTTTAACCGCGAAATACTGATTAACTTAAAAGGAACTACCCGGGTGGGTAAAGGAGGGTTTTACAAAACGGTACCCTTTAATTTTGAGACAAAGCAGCAAATCAGTCTTTTTTAGATAATCCGGATCGCCCGCTGGCTGTTTCTGGCCCGCATAGAAAATACAAGAATACCGTAGCTAGAATGCGGGATATATGTTTTTTTGAAAGTATTTTGAAATACTAAAAAAGCGTTTATTTTTACAACAGAAAGGGGGGCGATAGTAAAATTTCTGTTCAATATATTACGCATATCACTCCAATATCTCCATCCCCTATTACAACCCCGGTTTACTATTTTTGTAGATCTAAGCATTCAGGGACCTTATAGAGACCTTATAGAGACCTTATAGAGACCTTACAGTGTTGGTATAGTATTGCAACAGTATTGGTATAGTGTTAGTACAGTGCTGATACCGTGAATACATAGTAATCCTCACGTAATCCTAACCGTTAATCAAGGTTAATAAAGGCTTTGGCTATAAATTAATTATTCGGTGGTATATGACAAGGCTTGCCCCCTTTTTGTGGACCGCCCCCATCTGCCGCCCTTTTGCAAATAGGAGGTAACTTTTTATAGGAATCTTCTTCTGCCTTCACATCATCCGCATCAAAACCCGCATTCGCAAATGCGGTTCTGATCTCGTCGGGGTTCACCCTGTCTGGCCAATATTGAATTTTTACCTCGCCCTGTAACAGGTTAAATTTCCACTGAATCATGCCACTTTCCATGTTGGCCTTATTTTCCACAATCAGGTATCTCTCGAGTCTTTCCTTACATTCCCAGCATTTCAGGTTGGCCGACTTAACGGTTACCCACTCAGATTTAGAAGATTGCGCTCCGGCAATTGACAGAAACCCTGCCCAGAAAATGGTAGCTATAACAATTTGTTTCATAGAAATGATTTTCTAATACTGTCCTAAATTCCCTTCCAATTGGCCGGGTCATTGCGCCAATTGAGCAATACTTTCTCCATTTCTGAGGTAACCTGCCTTTTTTCCAATGCCAGCTCAATCAGGCTGGTATAATCCGTCAGGGAGGTGTATTTGACTTTCGCCTCGGCAAATGCATTTTCAGCAATCGCAAAACCATAATTAAAAATAGACACCATCCCCACCACTTCGGCGCCCACATTACGCAGAACATCTACTACCTGAAGACTGCTTTTACCGGTTGATATCAGGTCCTCAATCACCAATACTTTCTGTCCGGCCGAATAAAAGCCCTCAATCTGGTTACCGAGTCCATGCTCCTTGGGTTTGGGCCGAACATAGATATACGGCAGTTTCAACTGATCTGCCGCCATTGCTCCCCAGGGAATGCCTGCAGTAGCCACTCCCGCCAGCACTTCGGCGTCGGGATATTGTTCAAAAATTACATTACAGAGCTCACTTTTAATAAAATCTCTTACAAAAGGAAAGGATAATACCCTGCGATTATCGCAATAAATCGGGCTTTTCCAACCACTGGCCCATGTATACGGATTCTCCGGACTCAATTTTACCGCGGCTACCTGCAGCAATTTCTCAGCCACTGCTTTTTTATTTGTCATGGAACGAAAGTAGAGGATTTTGCAATTTATAGATGGTGAAATTGGGGGATTGGGGATTTGTGTTCATATTTGGTGTATTATGAACAAGAAGAAAATCATAGCAGGCGGTGGATTGGTTACCAATGAGTCGGGTGAATTATTAATGATATACCGAAGATCGAAATGGGATCTGCCTAAGGGAAAACTGGATGCCGGTGAAACCATTGAAGAATGCGCTTTACGGGAAGTAAGAGAAGAAACCGGACTTACCCATCTTAGCTTAGGCAAATTGGTAGATATTAGCTGTCACGAATATTTCGACACCTATCTTTCTGAAGATGTGATTAAAGAAACTCATTGGTTTCTGATGAAGGCAGATGGTAACCAGGAACTGGTTCCTCAATCGGAAGAAGATATTACCGCTATCAAATGGGTATCGGGGAAAACATTGGATGCATGTCTGGCGGATAGTTTTCAGAATATTGTGGAAACGGTTAGGAAGGCAGGATTAGTTTAATAAATATGTTTTTTACCGCATAGAGTCAGAATAGTCGCAGAGAGAAAGGCACACCTTTATTTTTTAGGGAGAATGGCTACAGTAATCCGGCTGATACAAACTAATTTTTCAGCTTCATCATAAATTTTAATTTCCCATACATGTGAACGGGCTCCCATATGGATGGGTCGGGCAATACCTGTTAC
>CAIWKU010000074.1 GCA_903913355.1 uncultured Bacteroidota bacterium
ATACCTCCGGTTGATATATCACTTCAAAGGGATGAGTTCAAGAAATCAATGATGTTCGTTCTATTTGAGGGTAATAAAAAACACCGGAACCACAACCATAATATAAAGGTATTCAGAACCGTATTTCCGGGGGTTGATAAATGGATAACCGAATTCCATAAACAAATCGGGTCGGATAAATTTTCATACCTACTCCAACGGACAGAAAGTTACCTATTGCTGAATCAAATATGTAGGGAGTTCCATCATAAAAAACCGGATGTTCCACTTTTTACTATTCACGATGGTATACTAACTCATCAAAAATATGTTTCAGAACTCACTGGGTTCGTTTTAAGACGACTGGAGGAGATTACAGGGATAACAGCTGGGTTTAAGGTAAAACTACCCCAGATCAACCCGGAACCCAAAATGGAAGACATTGATAAGGTATGGGGTAAGATCGAGGGGATAAACACACCACAAAAGTTTAAAAATGTACAGTCGTTTGTGTTTCAAAATAATATTGAACGAGGTATAAAATTTTTGGGGAATTCTGGCCAGAAATTTTTGTGACTCTGTACCCCATTTGTAGGTTTTTTCAACCCCCCACGGGCGGGTTTGGGATACGGCGGAGGTGATCCAGGAGGGGATGGGGGTAGTTATTAAGTATTTTTTGAAAATGTGAATATCATTCTATTCCGGTTATACCCAGTAAAATCAACCCTTTCAGGGGATGAAATGGAAAACATTCAGAAAACCACCGAAGTGTATTTTGCCGGTACTTCCACTTCGCTCAAACTTTGCATATAAAAAATCAAGAATTATGTTACCTGAAAATGAGTGTAGAAAAATTCTCAACGACGGAGAATTTACAATAGGGTTAGATGAAATCAGACTTCTCAGAGATTTTATGGTATCACTCGCGACCATCGAATTTGAGATGTATCAGAAAAAAGAAAAATAATAAGATTATGAAAGTGATAATTTACAAACGTGTCTCAACTGATGACCAAGCAGACCGGGGGTTTTCATTACAGCATCAGGAAGATGTGATGCGCCGGTATTGTGAGATAAATAATTTCAGTATTGTTGATGTTTATACTGAGGACTATTCAGCAAAGACCTTTGATCGACCTGAATGGCAGAAGATTATTCAGTACATCAAGAAAAATAAGGGTGCCGTTGACAGTATTCTTTGTTTACGTTGGGACAGGTTCAGCAGGAATGCATACGAGTCCTTGACCGTGATTAAACAGCTTCATAAATTGGGGGTGACCGTCAATACGGTTGAACAACAACTTGACCTAACCAACCCGGATAGTAAAATGCTGTTGAACCTATACCTGACCCTTCCTGAAATTGAGAATGATAAGAATTCAATTCGTACAACCGAGGGATCGCGCCGAGCAAGATTAGAAGGATGCTGGACAGGAACTGCTCCGATGGGGTATGTCAATTTCCGTGATGGTAATAAATCAACTTTGCGTCCGGATGTAAATGCTTCCCTGATTGTTGAATCATTTGAACGAATGGCATCGAGTAGTTATTCTGCGGAAGAGGTAAGACGTTGGTTGAAAGATCAGGGTATAAAAATTGCGAAGCAAACTTTTCTTAATATTATTCGCAATCCTGCATATATAGGTAAGGTTCTTGTTAAACCTTGGAAAAAAGAACCCAGTCAATTGGTATTAGGAATTCATCCACCACTTATTACTGAGGAACTATTTTACAAAGCAAATGATGTTTTGGCTGGACGGAAAAGGAACATGAAATTCCACGAAGACAAAACCGACCTGTATCCCTTAAAGGGTCTATTAAAATGTCCTGTACATGGGACATCATTAACAGCTTACGGTGCAAAAGGTCGTAAGAAGGTATTTCATTACTACCTGTGCTGCAAATGTGATAAGTCTCAAAGACACCCTATTGGAGAAGTACATCACAGTGTTGAACAAATCCTGTCTCGAATTTCGGTATCGGCACAATCGTTAAACCTTTACAAGCGGATATTGGAAAAAATATTCGAGAAGGGGGATCACCAACGAAGGGATCAAATGGACAAACTGAGAAGTGAAATTGTAAGACAGGAACAACGTAAATCGAACCTTCAAGACAGGTTTTTGGATGGAGATATCCAGCCCCAAGATTACCACGATTTGAAGGTTAGGGTCGAAAAGGAATTGGTTCTTTTAAAGAGCAAGTTGAACGATCTTGAAGAACAGGGTTCACCGTATAAAACCTACTTGAACAAGACGGTACCCATGTTAGAGGACTTGCCTTCATTTTACCGGAAGTCTGACGGGGTAACTAAGAAAAAGATACTAAGCTGCATCTTTTCGGAAAAACTCGTTTTGGAAAAAGGAAGAGTTGCAGCCACCCCCTTTACGACCCCTGTTCAAATCTTATTCAATGCCAATAAGGTTCTTCAAGAGTCTAAAAATAAAAAGGAGGTCGAAAATGACCTCCTGTCTATTATGGCTCCCCCTTCTGGACTTGAACCAGAGACCCTCTGATTAACAGTCAGATGCTCTAACCAACTGAGCTAAGGAGGAGTGTTCCTTATATTGATTCCCAATAGGGAAATCCCCGTAAGGGGTTGCAAAAATAGGGAAAAATGCTTTCTGGCAAAATCTGTATTCAAAAAATTACCAGATACCCAAAAATCCCTTGTCTTCCCAACCCACAAATATCCCTTCCGGACGCTTTTCTACCAGGTAGGTTTTCAAAAAATACCCCTCTCCACTGGTATTTCTGCCGTTTTTGATATCAAACCGGTAGCGATGCAGTGGACAGGTTACCTGACCGGCCGCATTCAGGTACCCATCAGCCATAATTCCACTGGCATGTGGGCATTTATACGCAAATGCAAATAATTGACCGTTACACCTGGCAAGGGTCATTTTTTTATCTCCAGCGGTAACCAAACACATATTATTCTGCTGCCAGGGAAGAGATTCTTCAAAATCGGCTATTTTATACCAAATAAAAGACATGGTTAATTTGAAAATTTGAAAATGTGGCAATTTGAAAATTAAAGCAATTTTATGAATGGATGCTTACCCCTAATTCCAACCATTTGAATTGGAAGTCAACATAAACTTTGACCCTCCTAATTTTCAAATTTTCAAATTGCCACATTTTCAAATTACTAAAACTGTACTGTTCTATAAGGATATCGAATCTTATACATATCACGTACCTTATCAAGTATCAACTCTCTCAAAGCATCTACATTCTTTTTTTCGAGGGCGGATACGAATACGCAATTATTTTCGGTGGCGGTATCCCATTTTTCTTTTAGCTCTCGCAGAATTTCCTGTTTTACACTATCATCCAGCCAGCTGTCGAAATTCTTTTCTTCGTACAGATCCATTTTATTGAATATGGTTAGGATGGGTTTTTCGAAGGCTTTTAGATCCTGCAAAGTTTTATTTACTACGCCAATCTGTTCCTCATATTGGGGGTGTGATACATCTACCACGTGTAGCAAAATATCAGCTTCCCTAACCTCATCCAGGGTACTTTTAAAACTCTCTACCAGGTGGTGGGGTAATTTTCTGATAAAACCTACGGTATCACTTAATAGAAATGGAGTGCTTTCAAATACTACTTTACGCGTGGTGGTATCCAGGGTGGCAAATAATTTGTTTTCGGCAAAAACCTCACTCTTGCTTAAGAGGTTCATAATAGTGCTTTTGCCCACATTGGTATACCCTACCAGGGCCACACGTATCAGTTCTCCCCTTTCTTTTCTTTGTGTAAATGCCTGTTTGTCTATTTCGCCGAGTCGCTTGCGCAGCAGGGATATTTTGTCTTTTACAATACGACGATCCGTTTCAATTTCTGTTTCACCCGGCCCCCTGGTTCCAATACCGCCTCCCTGTCTTTCCAGGTGTTTCCAAAGGCCTTTCAACCGGGGTAACAGGTATTGGTACTGAGCTAACTCTACCTGCACTTTGGCTTGAGCGGTACGGGCGCGACTGGCGAAAATATCCAGAATCAGATCACTCCGGTCAATGGTTTTTACGCCCAGCTCTTTTTCAATATTCGAAATCTGAGAACCTGTAAGTTCATCATCAAAAATTACCAGGTGAATACCCTTGCCCGATACATAGTTTTTGATCTCTTCCAACTTTCCTTTCCCCACAAAAGTTCGGCTATCGGGGTGAGGAAGTCTTTGTGTAAAGCGTTTTACAGCAATAGCACCCGCAGTTTCAGATAAAAAAGCCAATTCATCCAGGTATTCGGCCACCTGCTCATCGGTCTGGTCCTTCAAAATCAACCCAACCAAAACCGTTTTTTCTTCCTGCCGAATAGCTTGTTTTTTCTCAATCAAAATAAATCTGTTTCAACAAAGGTAAACTATTAGCCCGGAGTAGTTTCTTACACCTCATGAAGGGTATACCAAAAAAAATCCGTAGACAGTCATTGATAACTGATCTACGGAAAGTATGATGTATTGGTTTACAGTCCAGAAATGGTAAGGCCAATAGAGAATTTATTCATTGCCGGGCCTGCACCAGTTTTCAGTACCGGAGTGGCAGCAAAACCTCCGTCGAGGGAAACAATTCCATATCCAAACCTGAGTGTAAAATCTACAGAAGTGGTATTAAAGAATTTATTATCGTACTCTTTTTGAATATAAGAAGGGCCATAATAAGACGCTCCGTTTTTGTTCTGGTAATCCTTGCCTTTGGTATACGCATTGATCAAGGTACCCAATTTCATACCCACAGCTGCTTTCCAGGATTTGTCGGGATTTTCCGGGTTTGAAAAATAGCGGAACTCAACGGGTGCCTGTAAATAAATAGTGGTTATTTTCAGCTTATGAAAATGGTCACTACTATCTGCCTTGGTAAAGGGCAGGGTATTGCCGATAGATTTAATGTCTATACGGGTTCCGGAAAAAAAGATATTACTCGATCCCAATCCGGCTCCAAAAGCCAGGCTAAATTTTGGATTGCCTTTAATAGGCTTGTCCAGCATAAAATAGAAATTAAAATGTCGGCTGAATCCGGCGGTATGCACACTATCGGGACGATTGGTCCATCCATCATAACCATACTGCATCATAAAATGGTCGGCCGGGCGTTTGCTAAGGTCAACTTTAGTCCAGTCTTTTTTAGGCTCAGCAATCACTACAGGTTTTACAACCGCTTTTTTAGGGGCAGGTTTCACTATCTCTTTTTTGGTAGTGGTTTTGGTAGAGTCTTTTTTCGGGTCAGACTTGGTTTGCGCCATGCCTAAAACGGTAAAAGTTATGCAGACAAGTACTAGTAGTGTTTTCTTCATTTCTTAGAGTTAATTGCAATATTGGTTGCCGATAGGGCGCAAAAATAACAGAATTGGCTGCATTCAAGTGGTTAAAAATAAGTCAAAACTGCCCGAAACAGCATTTTACAGCAGTATCAGGGGTATAATAGAGGCAGAATAGGCGAAATCTACTGGGTTGAAAACGGAAAAATCGTTGGTTAGGCCTATTTATTTCAATACTCACTGTTTCAGTAAGCCGGTTCATCCCCGATATCGGCGTATCTTTACGGGTATATATACATTAAAACATTATAATCTATTTTGAATTTTACTGAATTTGGTCTCGACGAAAGAATTTTAGAAGGTATCTATGCAATGGGCTATGAAACAGCCACTCCTGTGCAGGAACAGGTAATTCTACCTATTTTACAAGGAAAAGACATTATTGCTTCCGCACAAACCGGAACGGGAAAAACAGCTGCTTTTCTTTTACCTATTATCAATAAGATCATTACCGAACCGCATGATGAGCATAATATCAATGCCATGATCATTGTGCCTACCCGCGAACTGGCTGTTCAGATTGCCCAAACCATGGAGGGGCTCTCTTATTTTACCTCCGTTAGCTGTATTGCCGTTTATGGGGGAGGTGATGGGGCATCCTTTTCTTTGGAAAAAAAGGCTTTATCAAGTGGGGTGGATGTGGTGATTTGTACACCCGGACGTATGATTGCCCATCTGAATATGGGTTATGTTAAGATGCAGGCCTTGAAATACCTGATATTGGATGAAGCTGATCGTATGCTGGATATGGGTTTTCATGATGATTTGATGAAAATCATTTCCTTTTTGCCTAAACAAAGACAAAACCTGCTATTCTCGGCCACCATGCCTATGAAAATGCGCGAACTGGCCAGAAAAATCCTGCACCAGCCTCTCGAGATCAATATTGCCGTATCCAAACCACCAGAGCAGATTGTTCAGGAAGCCTTTGTGGTATATGAACCCCAAAAAATTCCTTTAGTGAAAGAAATATTGAGGAGTAAAGATTTTCAGAGTGTGATCGTATTCTGCTCTAAAAAACAAAATGTAAAACAACTGAGCAATGAGCTGAAACGTGCTAATTTCTCTATTGATGAGATCCATTCAGATCTGGAACAGGATAAACGCGAACAGGTATTACTCGATTTCCGCAATAAGAAATTGAAAATACTGGTTGCTACCGATATTCTTAGCAGGGGGATAGATATTGAAGATATAGACCTGGTAATTAATTATGATGTACCCAATGATGGAGAAGATTATATTCACCGTATTGGCAGAACAGCCCGTGCTGCCAGTGAAGGCACCGCCTATACTTTTGTGACAGAAAGAGAACAACAGAAATTTTTGCAGATAGAAGAATTACTGGGGCACCCGGTAACCAAAGCGGCCGTACCCGAAAAATTTGGCCCTACGCCTGCCTATAGTCCAAGACCCGGAAGATCGGGTGGTGGACGTTTTCAGGGTGGAAGGAGTCATCATTCTTCTGGAGGAAGAACCAAGGGCAGATCTTAATTTTTTTCACTCCCGAGAACGAGAGTAGCAGCGTTAACGCAGAGAAATCTCTCTCTGCGCAAACTCCCCGCCCCCCTGTTCTCCATGGTGAAAAAAACGCATAGAAATTTACCGACTCCAACCCTCATTTACCGAATTCCGATCAAGTACTACACTCTCCCGCACTCCAATCATCTAAACCTTGCTTTTTTTACAGTAACATTGTGTTTTCCCTTAACCAAAATTACTGTGATGAAATTTCCAATCATTGCCACATTTGCATTTGTAGCAGGTATATCTGCTATTAATGCACAAACAACACCTCCTGCAACAGGAGCAGCACCGGCAGCAGCTAATGCCAATGCCAACAGGCCACAACGTCGCCCAATGGGTGAGCAGGTAGATCCCAATGCACCGGCAACCAAGTACAGTTATTATGATGCATTTGCGCCTTTCTTCTATACCAAGAATGGTGGTGAATATCGTGCTGCCACCGGAGAACCCGGACCAAAATACTGGCAGAACCGTGCCGATTATCAATTGGCTGCAAAGCTGAATGATGAAACCAATGAAATCACCGGAACGGAAGTGCTTACCTACACCAACAATAGTCCTTTGAAAATGGATTTTTTATGGATGCAGCTTGATCAAAACCTTTTCAAACTCGATTCCCGTGGAAGTACCATTGTACCAACTACCGGTAGCAGAAATGCTGGACGTGGACAGGCTTTTGATGCAGGATATAAAATCAAATCCGTTAAAGTATTGAGTGGACCACAAAACAATATCGCAACCGATGTAAAGTTCCTCATAGAAGATACCCGTATGCAGGTATTTCTGCCAAAGGAATTGGGTGCTAATGGTGCAGCCTTAAAACTGAAAATCGAATATTCTTTTATCTCTCCTGATTATGGTTCAGACAGAATGGGTATTCTGAAAACCAAGAATGGTAAAATCTTTACCATCGCACAATGGTATCCCCGTATGTGTGTGTTTGATGATATTTCAGGATGGAATACATTACCGTATACTGGCCCCGGAGAATTTTACCTCGAGTATGGTGATTTTGATATCAGCATTACTGCCGCAGCAAAAGATATTGTGGTATGTTCCGGAGAACTGGTAAATCCTACAGAAGTATATACTCCTGAGCAGGTAAAACGTTGGGCCGAAGCAGCCAAGAGTGAAAAAACGGTGGTGATTCGTTCAAAAGATGAAGTAACAGATCCGGCTTCCCGTCCTTCAGGCAAATCAGAACTTACCTGGCATTTTAAATTAAAGAATGCAAGAGATGCATCATGGGGTGCTTCTTCTGCTTTTGTAATTGATGCCGCTAAAATGGATCTGCCAAGCGGAAAAAAATCGATTGCGATTTCAGCCTACCCTGTTGAAAGCGATACACTGAGTAATGGAAGTGGCTGGAGACGTTCAACTGAGTTTGTAAAAAAATCAATTGAGTATAATTCCTCCAAATGGTATGAATTCCCTTACCCGGCAGCCACTGCAGTTGCAGGCACACCTGGAGGAATGGAATATCCAGGTATTGTATTCTGTGGTGCAAGAAGCAGCGGCCGTGGGTTATTTGGTGTACATGATCACGAATTCGGACATACCTGGTTCCCAATGATTGTAGGATCTAATGAGCGTTTATATGGCTGGATGGATGAAGGGTTTAATACCTTTATCAATACCCTGTCTACCGATAATGTAAACAACGGTGAATTCAAAGGAAGAGCACAGGATATGCACGCAATAGGAAATGCTTTCACCAGACCAACCCTCGAACCTATTTTAAGTAATGGTCCGGATAACCTGAAAGAAATGAACAATGGTACTTTATTGTACAGTAAGCCCAGTGCCGGATTGGTTTTGTTAAGAGAACAGATACTGGGAAAAGAACGTTTTGATTATGCATTTCAAACCTATATCAAACGCTGGGCATTCAAACATCCTACACCAGATGATTTTTTCCGCACCATTGAAAATGCAGCCGGTGAAAATTTGCAATGGTTCTGGCGTGGCTGGTTCGTTAATAACTGGCGCCTAGATGTATCTGTAAGAGGAGTTAAATATGTAGACAGTACCGATTTCTCAAAAGGATCATTTATAACATTGGATAACCTGGAAAAAATGGCTATGCCGGTAATTTTGGAAATCAAAACAAAGAGC
>CAIWKU010000075.1 GCA_903913355.1 uncultured Bacteroidota bacterium
AACGCTCTTTTCCCTCTCCTGCCATCCTACCATCTGCGGTTTCCGCCCATTTTAAAATGATATAGGGTCTTTTCTCTTTGTGAAAAGTGAAAAACCGTTTGTTCAAATCTTTACAGGATTGTTCCAGCACCCCTATGATTACTGTAATGCCTGCTTTTTTTAATTTTTCAATCCCTTTACCATTTACTTCTTCAAAACTATCCTTACAGCCAATTACCACCTTTTTGATCCCCTGCTCGATGATCAGGTTGGTACAAGGCGGTGTTTTCCCAACATGCGAGCAGGGTTCCAGGGAAACATATAAACTGGCTTCCGGAATATATTTTCTGTCTCTTTCTTTTACCGATGCTATACAGTTTACTTCTGCATGTGGTCCCCCAAACTGCTGGTGATACCCCTCACCAATGATTCTGTTATCATATACCAATACTGCCCCCACCATCGGATTAGGTGCTACCTTTCCCTGACCCAATAAAGCCAGGTCAATACACCGTTGCATATATAATTCATGGGTTGGTATCATACAGAATTGGCAAAAATAACCAAATGGTGGTAACATTGCAGCATGACTATCGAATTGGCCTACCGGCAAATATTAGTTGATCTTAGTAAAATGTATGATGAAAGAGAATCTGCCGCCATAGCGAATTGGGTAATGGACCATGTTACGGGTAAGTCAAGGATTGACCGGATGCTTGTCAAACATGAAGAACTCAGTATTCTGCAACTGGAGCAATTACAAACTATCCAACAGCAACTGTCTACTCATCGGCCCATTCAATATGTATTGGGAGAAGCCTGGTTTTGTGGAATGAAGTTTACTGTAAACGAGCATACATTAATACCCAGACCTGAAACAGAAGAACTGGTAGAATGGATCTGGAAAGAAAACGCGGCCCCAAAAAATTTACTGGATATTGGTACAGGATCAGGTTGTATTCCCATTGCCCTTAACAAAAAATTACCCAATACAGAAATTACATCACTTGATATCAGCCAGGAGGCGTTAAAAATAGCCCGACAAAATGCTGGCTCACTAAATGCAGCTATCCACCTGATTCAACTGGATTTTCTAAATGAAGATAATTGGAATTCTCTACCGCAATTCGATATAATAGTAAGCAATCCCCCTTATATTCGATTAGCCGAAAAAGAAAATATGAACCGAAATGTTCTTGATTTTGAACCCGGACTTGCCTTATTTGTTCCCGATCAGGACCCCTTAGTTTTTTATAGAAAAATTGCTGCTTTTGCCAGTAAGCATCTCAACAAAAAAGGCGCTATCTACTTAGAAATCAACGAAGCATTAGGCAAAGAAGTAAGTGAATTATATGAAACGGAAGGCTATAGGGTTGAATTGAGAAAAGATGTATCCGGCAGAAACAGAATGGTGAAGGCTACCCTTTAAAATTCCTATTGACTATTATTAACTGCCATAACCGGTGTAGCACCCAGTTTTTTTATTACCTGCATTACCCGAATTGCGGTTCCCAAATGTGCGGTACTATCTCCATTAATGACCACTGAAGGTTTATCCGTTTCCTTGGCCAAATAGGTTTTCAATTCTATCTCCAATTCATCAATGCTAATCTTTTTTTGTGCCAGGTAAATATTCTGGTCTTTATCAACGGTAACCACTACAGTCTGTTTAGACTTCGTATCGCTTTTCGCTTTCGGATTAGAAACCTTGATCACATTGGGGTTTGCCAATGTAGAAACGATCAAAAAAAACAATAACAGAATGAATAGAATATCATTCAGTGCCCCTGTATGTACTTCAGGCTGTGTTTTTAATCGCTTCCTAATATTCATTATATCTATCGATTATTCCTGTAAAAAATAAGTCTCTCAAACAAAACCAACCTAACGCTAGCTGCCAATTAGTAATTATTAATTGTTAATACTAATGCGTCGGTTCCTGCAAAATATCAATAAACTCAGCACTGGCAGCTTCCATTTTATTGGCCGTTTTATCTATCTGCGTGGTAAGTGCATTATGACCGATATAAGCGAGTAGTCCAATAATCAACCCGGTTCCCGAGGTAATCATTTTAACATAAATCCCACCCGCAATATCATTTAAGGTAAACTGACCTGAACTGGCAATGCCGTAAAACAATTGGATCATCCCTACAATGGTTCCCAAAAACCCAAACATAGGTGCAATACCCGCAATCAGGGATAGTATGGATAGATTTTTCTCCATCGTATACATTTCCAGCTTGCCTACATTTTCCATACTTTTCTCGATGGCATCAATAGGCTTACCTATTCTTTGTAAGCCCTTATCAATCATTCTGGCTACCGGGTTATTGGTATTTTTTGCAAGATTTCTGGCAGCCGTCACATTCCCGGAAATGATATTATCCCGTATGATATACATGAAATTTGGGTCTATCCTGGATGCTTTCCGAATGGCAATTAGTCTTTCAATAAAAACAAAAATGGCCACAACCAGCAGCAGGTACAAAGGATACATGATCCATCCTCCTTTCTCCAATAAACTCCACATAGAAATTTTTTCAGGTACCGGTAATGCAGTCACCGCTTTTTGTAAGGTATCTATTTGCAGGAGATTGAACATCTCTTAGTGATTTAGGTTAGGCTAAAATTAGATGCTTATACAAAAGAACAGTTCTGTTGTGAATAAATATACTTTCCCCCGGTTTTTTAGGAAAGCTTTTACACATATGGTTATTCCTGTCTATGTAATAATGCCCGGTTTTCCTCACAAAACTAACAGGGAATTTTTGATGCCGGGATTCTTACTGATAAGTGATAACTTGTAAACAATCTTGTTGATTATGGATTTACACATATTCTGGCAATACAAGCCTGAGGAAATAATGGCTGAATTGCAAACCAGCAAAAATGGACTCAGCACAGAGGAAGCAGCGAAAAGGGTAGCAGCTTCTGCGGAAAACAAGAAGGAAAGAAGTCCGCTATTAACAGATATTCTGCTCTTCTTATCGCAGTTTAAAAGCCCCCTGGTATTGTTATTGGTAGCCGCTGTTATACTTTCTGCGCTACTTGGAGAAACTTCGGATGTATTTATCATTCTGTTTATTTTGTTGGCTACCGGTACTATGAGTTTTATACAGGAGCGTCATGCAGGTAAAGCAGTAGAAAAACTAAGGTCTATCATCAGAACCAAAGTGAAGGTAACCAGAGATGGAACTCAGAAAGAAGTGTACACAGAAGAGATTGCACCCGGGGATATTTTATCCTTTGCAGCCGGTGATATTATTCCGGCAGATTGTTTGCTTTATGAAGAGAATGATCTTCATGTGAATGAAGCAACCCTTACCGGAGAAACTTATCCGGCAGAAAAAGAAATAGGGACAGTTTCACCAGAAGCAGGTATCTCAAAAAGGACCAATGTATTATTTGAAGGCACCAGTATTGTAAGCGGTTCTGGATCAGCCATTGCGGTATTAACCGGCAAAGACACGGTATTTGGTACCATATCGGCAAGCTTATCCAAACCAGCCGATGAAACAGCTTTTGAAAGAGGGATAAGAAAATTTGGGTACCTGCTTATGCAGATCACGATTGTGCTGGCCATTATTATACTGGCTGTAAATATATACTTTGGGAGACCGCTGATAGATTCTCTGTTATTTGGTCTGGCCCTGGCAGTAGGTATGGCACCGGAATTATTACCCGCTATTATGACCATCGCGATGTCGGCAGGGGCCCGAAGAATGGCACAACAAAAAGTCATCGTCAAAAAATTATCTTCGATTCAAAATCTGGGCGAGATCAATATTTTCTGTTCAGATAAAACAGGTACACTTACGGAAGGGGTTTTGAAAGTATCTGATATTGTTGATATCTCCGGACAGAGTAGTAAAACAGTGAGAGAAATGGCATTTTTGAATGCCTATTTTGAAACAGGTTTTACCAATCCCATGGATGAAGCATTACGGAATATGGATAATGTTTCTGCTGAAGGATATACAAAAACGGATGAGATTCCCTATGATTTTATCCGAAAATGTTTGAGTGTATCTGTAAAAGATGCGAATGAATGCAGGATCATTACAAAAGGTGCGCTAAACAATATTGTAGCCAAATGTGATAAAGTATTCCAACCCGATGGCTCGGTAATTCCTTTAGGGGAGGCCCAGCAATCGAAAATAGATTCCTTATATCAGTTGTATAGTAACCAGGGATTCAGAACCATTGGTATTTGCTATAAAAATAGCAGCCCCGAAAAAGAACTAACCAAAGCAGACGAACAGGAAATGATTTTTGCGGGCTTTGTGCTATTATATGATCCGCCTAAAGAAGGGGTGATTGGTGTAATTGATAAATTAAGAATGAATGGGGTCATTCTTAAAAT